>DASUIJ010000117.1:0-4924 GCA_036279815.1 Phenylobacterium sp.
GTCGTTGCGCTGCACCGCGTCGATCAGGGTGCGGCCCATGCGGTCGGCGTCGTTGTCGGCCCTGGGGGCGGCGCACCCCGCCAGCGCCAGGCACAGGCCGGCCATCGCCACCAGTTTCGAGATCCAAGCGCGCAAGACTTCCCCCGTCATCGGTCGGCGGGACCCTAGTGAGGGCGCGGCGCTGGGGCAATCAGTCGGCGATGTCGCGCCAGCTCTGTTCCACGGCGAGGCGCTCGCGGTCGATCTCGAGCCACGACCCGCCGCCGGGATGCTGCGGGCGATCCTCAGCGCCGATTTCAACGCCCTGCAATCGCGCCATGAGCAACCGCCCCACCCCGCCGTGCGAGACCACAACGATGTCGCCTCCGGTCGGCTCCAGTCGCACCAATCGACTCACAGCGTCGACGATCCGCGCCTGCGCGGCTCGCGCAGTCTCCCAGCCTCGCACGCTCTCGTCCGGTCTGGCGAAGAACGCCGCCACGACATCCCAGAATTCCGGCGGCGGCAGGTAGCCGGTCGCCGAACGGTTGTTCTCACCAAGACCCGGATCGGTCCGGTGCGGAACGCCCAGCCGCGCCGCGACGATCTCCGCCCCGTCCATCGCCTTGCGCTCGTCGCTGGACCACACGGCTGTCACATCCCGCGCCGACAGGGTTTCAGCGAACGCGGCCATCCGCGCGCGGCCGATCTCCGACAATGGCCACTGAGGGATGGGGACCTTCGGGTCGATGACGACTTCCGGGTGGGTCACGAAGACGACGCGGGGCATGGGCCGAGGTTGCCGCGCCGCAGAGGCGGCTTCAAGGGCGGCCATCCATCGAGCCATTCAGCGCCATCTCGGGTCAGGGGCCGCTCGGAGACCAATCTCGTTTCGCCCGCCGCTCCCAGGCCTCTCCTACTCTGCGATCAGTGTCTTGCAGAGGACGATATTGGAGTGTCCCTCGGGCCACCCCGCAAACTCGGCCATACGCTTGAAGCCCGCCTTTTCGTAAAGGTCCGGCGCCTGGAAGTCGTAGCTCTCCACCCAGATCCGCCGGACCCCTCGACGGGCGGCCTCGGCGACGAAGGCGTTCAACAGCTCCCGCGAGTATCCGCGACCTCGATAGGCCTCGTCGATCCACAACTGCTGGAGCTCGGAAGCGCCCGCCCAGGAATATCCGGCGGCGACTCCGATCGTTCGCCCCGTTTCGTCCCGGATCACAAAGCCCAGTCCTCGACCGTCATCGCGCCCGACCGCACGTTGGTTGTAGTCGTAGAGGCGCTCTTCAAATTCATCGATCTCATCGGCCGAGAGATCGTGCCGGGGTTCTATCAGGGCGGTCATCCTGAACGCTCGATTCGTTGAGAGAGGTGTCAGGCCTTCGTGGACACGGGACGCCCTAGGCTGGGACGAACTTCAGCGCCACGCCGTTGCTGCAGTAGCGCAGGCCGGTCGGCTGCGGTCCATCCTCGAACACGTGGCCGTGGTGCCCCAGGCACTGGGCGCAGTGGTACTCGGTGCGCGGAAAGCCGATGGCGAAGTCCTTCTTGGTCCCGAGCGCGCCCTTGATGGGCCGGAAGAAGCTGGGCCAGCCGGTTCCGCTATCGTACTTCGCGTCCGACCTGAACAGCGGCAGGCCGCAGCCCAGGCAGGCGAAGGTCCCCTTGCGGTGCTCGTTCAGCAGGGGGCTGGTTCCAGGCCGCTCGGTGGCCTCGTGGCGCAGGACTTCATAGGCCTGGGCGGGCAGCCGCTTCTTCCAGTCCGCGTCGGACAGCTTGCGCCAGTTCGAGGCGGCGAAGGCGTCGGCGGCCAGGGCCATGCCCGGCGCGGCGGCGGCGAGAACCAGGGCGGAACCCATCAGGAAACGGCGGCGGTCGAAGGATGCGGTGCTCATGCTCTCATCTACGCGCCGAACCGCCGGTCGGTTACACGCCGGCGGATATTTTCCCGCACCGTCAGGGCCGCCAGACATATCTCACGTCGGGGGTCTTTTCCTCGTTGCCCTCGCCGTCGGTGAATTCCTCCGCGACGAAGCCGCGTTTCTCATAGAAGGCCCGGGCGCGCGCGTTCTGCTGAAAGGTCCAGAGCCGCCGCTCGGTCCCGTCCTCCATCGCCTTGGCCAGCAAACGCGGGCCCAGGCCGCGAGCCTGATGGTCGGGGTGGACATAGAGATGGTCGATCCAGCCCTCGTGGAAGGCGACATAGCCCGCCACCTCGCCTGCGACCTCGGCCACCCAGACCTCGTTCTGGGTCATCAGCCGCTCGCGCATGAACCGGAGGTCCTGCTCCGGGGTATGCAGTTCCGGCAGAAACGACAGCGAGACGCGCATGGCCTGGCGGTGGACCCGGGCGATGCCGCCGGCGTCGTCCGCCACCGCCCGGCGCAGGATCACAGCCCCGTCGCCTCCGGCAGGCCCAGCATCAGGTTCAGGTTCTGCACCGCCGCGCCGGATGCGCCCTTGCCCAGGTTGTCCAGCTGGGCCACCAGCCGCGCCTGACCCCGGTCATCGTTGCCGAACACGTAGAGCTTCATGCGGTTGGTGCCGTTCAGCGCCTCCGGGTCCAGCTGGGCGTTGTAGCCGCCCGCTCCCGCCCGCGCCTTCTGCAAGGCCGTGCACTCTTCGGCGCTGGCCACCTCGACGAAGGCCTCCCCGGCATAGGCCTTGGCCAGGACCTTGCGCAGATCGGACGACTTCGGCTTCTCGGGCAGGGCCCACAGCTGCAGGGGCACCTCGACGATCATCCCCTGGGCGTAGCGTCCCACCGACGGCGCGAACACCGGCGGATGGTCCAGTCCGCCATAGGTCTGCATTTCGCCCAGGTGCTTGTGCTGCAGGGTCAGGCCATAGACCCGCCAGGCGTCCCGGGTGCCCGCCGGCGGCGCCTGGTCCTCGAACTCGGCGATCAGGCCCTTGCCGCCGCCCGAATAGCCGGAGATGGCGTTGACCGTCAGCGGGAAGTTAGCCGGAATCAGCTCGGCTTCCACCAGGGGCCGCACCAGGCCGATGAAGCCGGTGGGATAGCAGCCGGGATTGGTGACCAGCCGCGCGCTCTTGATCGCCTGGCGCTGGTCGCGGTCCATCTCGGCGAAGCCGTAGGTCCAGCCCGACGCCGTCCGGTGCGCCGTCGAGGCGTCGATCACCCGGGTGGTGTTGGAGGTGATCATGGACACCGCTTCCTTGGCCGCATCGTCGGGCAGGCAGAGGATCACCGCATCGACGCCGTTCAGCAGCTCGGCGCGGGCGTCGGCGTCCTTGCGCCGGGCGGGGTCGATGGAGACCAGCTCCAGGTCCGAACGGCCTTCCAGCCGGTCCCGGATCTGCAGGCCGGTGGTTCCGGCTTCGCCGTCGATGAATACCGTATGGGTCATGGTCGTGATCCCTGGACACTAGGCCAAAATGAGAAAGGGCGCCTCGGTTGCCCGAAGCGCCCTTCCGCAAACGCGAGTTTTCGCGCGCGGTTAGCGCTTCGAGAACTGGAAGCTGCGTCGGGCCTTGGCCTTGCCGTACTTCTTCCGCTCGACCACGCGGCTGTCGCGGGTCAGGAAGCCGTGCGGCTTCAGCACCGGGCGCAGGCCCGGCTCATAATAGGTCAGGGCCTTGGAGATGCCGTGACGGGTCGCGCCGGCCTGGCCGGACAGGCCGGAGCCCTGGACCGAGATGTCGACGTCGAACTGACCCATGCGGTCGGTCACTTCCATCGGCTGAGCGATCATCATGCGCAGCACCGGACGGGCGAAATAGACCTCTTGGTCGCGGCCGTTGATCGTGATCTTGCCCTTGCCGGGCTTGATCCAGACCTTGGCGATCGCGTTCTTGCGCTTGCCGGTGGCGTAGGCGCGGCCCTGGGCGTCGACCTTGCGTTCGTGGACGACGGCGTCGGGTTGCGGGTTTGAGGACAGGCTCTGCAGCGCGTCGAAACCGGTGGGGGCGGGAGCTTCGGACATCTGGCTTACTTGCTCCGCACGTTCTTGGCGTTCATTTCGCCGAACGCGATGGTCTCGGGGTTTTGCGCTTCATGCGGATGTTCGCCGCTGTTGTAGATGCGCAGATGCGTCAGCTGCTTGCGAGCCAGGGGGCTTTCCTTGGGCAGCATGCGCTCGACGGCCTTTTCCAGGATCCGCTCGGGGAACTTGCCGGCGAGGATCTTGTCCGCCGTCCGCTCCTTGATGCCGCCCGGGTGGCCGGTATGCCAGTAATAGGTCTTCTGTTGCAGCTTGCGGCCGGTGAACTTCACCTTGTCGGCGTTGAGCACGACGACATAGTCGCCGCAGTCCACGTTCGGGGTGTAATCGGGGCGGTGCTTGCCGCGAAGGCGCATCGCGATGAACGTGGCGAGACGGCCGACAACGGCGTTCTCGGCGTCGATCACGATCCACTTCTTCTCGACGTCGGCGGGCTTCAGCGAAGCCGTCGTCTTCTGCATGGGAACGGGTCCGTTAGATTGGGCTCACGGGCGGCGCCCGCGATCAGAGGGCGCGCTGTTACGGCATGATCCGGAAGCTGTCAACACTCGCCTGTGCGACATTCTCCGCAAACCCTTATCCTACAAGGCTTTGCGAGATCAGGTAATATGATACCTCGCCATTTTCGCGGCTCGCGGAAACCAAGCCTTCGGTCTAGGGCCGGCGCACCCGCCAGGCGAACGCGACGGCCAGGCTCAGGACCATAGCCGCCATAACCTGGTGCGCCATGCCCAGGCCGATCGGCACGTGGGTCATCAGGGTGGCGACCCCCAGGACGGCCTGCACCACCACCCCACCCGCCAGCAGCAGCGCCAGGCCCTTGGCGTCCGGCGGCAGGTATCGCGAGCGCATGGCGCCCATCGCCGCCGCGATCGCCGCCGCAAGCAGCACATAGGCGCCCAGCCGGTGGTGGAACTGAACGGCCGCCTGGCTGTGGGCGAGGGTCGCCCACAGGCCCTGCCCGGCATAGTCCTTCGGGA
>DASUIJ010000118.1:0-3109 GCA_036279815.1 Phenylobacterium sp.
CAGTAGGTGGCCACCGGACCCGTCACCACCTGGCGGACCGCCGGCGCCGGCCGGACCGCCGGCTTGGTCTGCGCGCCGGCCGATCCCGCGGCCAGGGCCGCCACGCCAACGAGGGCCGTCGTTCTCATCCACGCCATGAACCTGCTCCCCATGCCTTGTCGTCACCCTGGGTAACGCCAAATTTCACGTAACGCATTCGGCAAAACCGCAGATCAGGTCGGCGCCCGCATTGCTCAGGATCAAAGATCGCGCCAGCAGGGGACCTGTGCGCCCGGCCAGGGCGCCGCCTCGAACACCGCCCGGGCCACCGCGCGCGCCAGGACGTCGGCCGCCAGGGCGCCGATCCGGGCCACCGTGAAGTCGCCGCCGTCCAGCGGCCGGGCGGCCGTCGAGAGCGCGAACACCACGTCGCCGTCGAAGGGCGCGTGGATCGGGCGGATGGCGCGGGCCAGGCCGTCCTGGGCCATCACCGCCACCCGCTTGGCCTGGGCCGGGGTGAGGGCCACGTCCGTGGCCACGCAGGCGATGGTGGTGTTCAGGCGCTGGGCCGGGTCGGCCTTGGCGCGGCCCCAGTCGTCGGGGCCGGCGGCCAGGCCGGCGGCGCCCAGCCCCCCGTACTCGGCGTCGATCTCGAACGGCGCGGCCCAGAAGGCGCGGCCGCCGGGCGCCGTGACCGAGCCCCAGCTGTTGACGCAGACGACCGCGCCGACCGCGATCCCGTCGGCGGCGACGATCGAGGCCGAGCCGGTCCCGCCCTTCAGAGTCCCGGCCATGGCGCCATAGCCCGCGCCGGCCGTGCCCAGTTCGAAGTCCAGCGCTGCGGCGGCGGCGGCGGCGCGGCCCAGGCGGCGATAGGGCGGATCCTCGCCCCAGGCGCGGTCGCCGCCATTGGCCAGGTCATAGAGGATGGCGGACGGGACCACCGGGGACGGCGGGACCCCCGAGCGGTCGACCAGACCATAGCCGCGCCCCTGCGCGCCCAGCCAGGCCGTCACGCCGTCGGCGGCGGCCAGGCCGTAGACCGATCCGCCGGACAGCACGACGGCGTCTATGGCCTCCACCAGGTTCTCGGGCGCCAGGGCGTCGGTCTCCCGCGTGCCGGGACCGCCGCCGCGCACGTCGGCGGCGCAGACCGCCCGCGCGTCGGGAAGGATCACGGTCACCCCGGTGCGGGCGGCGGCGTCGTGCGCCTGGCCGACCCTGAGGCCCGGCACGTCGGTGATCCTGTTGCGCGCTCCGGGCCTCGCGGCGGCCGGGCGGGGGGTGGTCGGGCTGCTCATGGATGAACCGTTTCCGTCATGGGTGAACGAAGAGCATGCCTTGCGGTTTGTTGTCCACGCACGCATCGCTATGGTGCCGGTCCAGCTTCAAGCCCTCTCCCGCGTGGTCCCCGTGTCTGCACCCAAGCGTCTCGTTCTCGCCCTGCTCGCCGTGACGGCCCTGGGCGCCACCCCCGCCCTCGCCAAGGCGCCCAAGGCTTCCGTCGCCAGGATGCAGGCGGCGACGTCCAAAGGCATGGTCGCCGCCGCCAATCCGCTGGCGGTGGAGGCGGGGCTGGCGGTGCTGCGGCGCGGCGGCACGGCGGCCGACGCCGCGGTGGCCATCCAGGCGGTTCTGGGGCTGGTCGAGCCCCAGAGCTCGGGCCTCGGCGGCGGCGCCTTCATGGCCTATTACGACGCCAGGACCCGCAAGGTGACCGCCTATAACGGCCGGGAGACCGCCCCCGCCGGCGCGGCGCCCGACATGTTCATGGCGCCCGACGGCAAGGCGATCCCGTTCATCTCGGCCGTGGTCAGCGGCCGGGCGACGGGGGTTCCCGGCGCCGTGGCCATGCTGTCCCTGGCGCAGGCCGAACACGGCAAGCTCCAATGGTCGAGCCTGTTCGCCGACGCCGAGCGGCTGGCGGACCAGGGCTTCATCGTCAGTCCCCGCCTCGCCGGCATGATCTCTGGGCCCTTTCCGCAGACCCGCCAGCCCGATGTCGTCGCCTACTTCACCAGGCCCGACGGCGCCCGGATGAAGGCCGGCGACACCCTGAAGAATCCCGCCTACGCCGCCACCCTGCGCAAGCTGGCCGCCGAGGGGCCCAAGGCGCTGCTGGAAGGCCCGATCGCCCAGGAGATCGTCGCGCGCACCACCACCGGCGCCCTGCCCGGGACCATGACCCTCGAGGACCTGAAGAACTACAGGCCCAAGTCCAGCGAAGCGGCCTGCCGGCCCTATCGCGTCTATGTGGTCTGCGCCCCGCCGGCGCCGTCCAGCGGCCCGGCGATCCTGGAGGCGCTGGGAATCCTGGAGCACACCGACATCGCCGCCCACGGGCCGAAAACGGTGCAGGGCTGGTACCTGCTCTCCCAGGCCGAGCGGCTGATGTACGCCGACCGCGACCGCTATTTCGGGGACCCCGACTTCGTGGATGTCCCGGTCGAGGGCCTGCTGGACCCGGCCTATCTGAAGGCCCGCGCGGCGCTGATTCCGAAGGACCGGGCCGGCGCGCCGCCCAAGCCCGGAACCCCCAGGGGCGCCGGTCCCCGCGCGCCCGACGCCACGGTCGAGCCCGGCGGCACCTCGCACATGGTGATCGTCGACCGCTGGGGGAACGCCGTCTCCATGACCACCACGGTGGAAAGCATCTTCGGCACCGGCCGCATGGTCGGGGGCTTCTTCCTGAACAACCAGCTCACCGACTTCTCCTTCTCCCCCACCGAGAAGGACGGGGTTCCCGCGGCCAACGCCGTGGCGCCCGGCAAGCGGCCGCGCTCGTCCATGTCGCCGGCCATCGTGCTGGATCGACAGGGGCGTCTGGTGGCGGCCCTCGGCTCGCCCGGCGGCAATGCGATCGTCGCCTACAACCTGAAGGCCCTGGTGGCCGTCATGGACTGGAAGCTGCCCATGCAGGAGGCGGTGGCCCTGCCCAACCTGATCGCCCGCGGCGAGCCCTACTGGTCCGAGCCCGACAAGTTCGCGCCGGGCGTGGTGGAAGGGCTGGCCGCCCGGGGCGTGAAGCTGCAGGGCGGCGGCGGCGCCGAGGCGTCGGGCCTCCACGGAATCCTGGTGACGCCCAGGGGCCTGACCGGCGGCGCCGACCCGCGCCGCGAGGGCGTCGCCA
>DASUIJ010000119.1:0-5474 GCA_036279815.1 Phenylobacterium sp.
CTCGGAGCGGGCGTTTTTCGAAGGCGGATGGGCCGGATATGGCCCCAAGGGCGGCGACGCATGCGCCTATGTCTGCCCGCCCTTCGACGGTCAGCAGGCCAGGGCCGGCAACGGGATCATGATCGGATTCCTCGCCCCCGACCGTGCGGCGGTCGACGCCGCCCACGCGGCGGCCCTGGCCAATGGCGGAACGGACGAAGGCGCGCCCGGCCCGCGCCCGGCCGACTCCACCAGCTTCTATGGCGCCTATGTGCGCGATCCGACCGGCAACAAGCTCTGCGTCTTCGCCCGGGGTTGAGGCGGCGCCCCGCGAACCGCTCCGAATCTTTGGTTCGACAGGAAGGGCCGGGGCGAACTCCGGCCCTTTCCGCAACGCGGGGCCGCCTAGGCGGTGAGGCCCAGCGCGCGGCGGCGGCGGATCGACATGCCGACCAGGCCAAAGCCGGTGATCATCATGGCCCACGTGGCCGGCTCCGGAACCGCATTGGCCAGCAGGGTGAACTTGGCTGAGATCGTGGCGCCGCTGGCGGGTCCGTCGTGGAGCCCGCAGAACGCACAGTCGTCGTTGAAATGGGCGTCGCGCAGCGACACCCGCAGCAGGCCGCCCTTGCCGAACATCAGGTCGGTCGGGCCGTCCCAGGAGACGCGGCCCTTCTGGAAGACACCCCAGACGCCGTAGGTGTCGCCGTCCACCGAACCGCCGAAGGCGCTGGGGAAGATGAAGTTGAAGCGCACGGAGATCGGCTTGGGGACGGTGTCTTCGAACAGCTGGACGCTGCCTTCGTCCGTCCAGAGCTTGAACAGGTTGACGATCTGGGACGACCCGGGATGCGCCAGGTTGAGGTTGATCGCGCCCGGCAGGTCGGTGGCGTGGACCTTGAGGCCCGGATCGGCGGAGTTGATCGCCGTCACGGTGTAGTCGCCGACGAAAACCGCCGCGCTCGCCGGCGCGGCGGCCAGGGCGAGAACCGCGGTCGAAGCGACCAGAGCAAGTGTGCTACGCAAAATCCGACGCCCCTTGGAGATGCACTCGCCGCCCCCTTGGCGCGGGGCGGCGATTCGATAACATTTCCAAATGCGTTAGACTTTCGCAGCCGGGATCGAAAGCACGATCAGGCCCAAGGTTGTGCTCATTCCCCCGACAGACGAATTCCGCCGGTCGGGGTCCTGAATTCACGACCCGGACGAACGCGTCGCCCCGACGTTCTCCTCAGGCCGCCATGGTGGCTTTCAATGCGGCGAGGCCTTCCGCCGCCCGCGCCCCGTCGGGCGCGCCGCCCTGGGCGAAGTCCGGCCGGCCGCCGGCCCCTTGGCCGCCCAAGGCCTGGACGACGGCCTTGGCCAGTTCCACCGCGTTATGCCTGGAGGTCGCCTGCCCGGTCACCGCCACGGTCACGGCGGCCTTGCCGTCCGCCACGCCGATCAAGGCGATGACCCCGTCGGCGACCTGCTTCTTGAACTCCTCGGCGATGGGGCGGAGATCCTTGCCGCCCACCCCGTCCATCACCCGGGCCAGCAGCTTCACCCCGCCGATCTCCTCGATCGCCGACGCGCCGCCGTCCGCGCCGCCGCCCATGGCCAGCTGGCGCTTGGCGTCGCCGAGTTCCTTCTCCAGCTTGCGCCGCTGGGCCTCGAGAGCCTCGACGCGGGCGGCCACTTCGGCCACCGGAACCTTGAACTGGTCGGCCAGGGCCTTGGCGACCCCCGCCTGCTCGATCAGCCACCGGCGCGCCGACTCTCCGGTCAGGGCTTCGATGCGGCGCACGCCCGCAGCCACCCCGGTCTCCGAGACGACCTTGAACAGGGCGATGTCGCCGGTGCGGGACACATGGGTGCCGCCGCACAGCTCCACCGAATAGGCGCCCTCGCCGGTCAGGGACTGGCCCAGCGTCAGCACGCGGACCTTGTCGCCGTACTTTTCGCCGAACAGGGCCATGGCGCCGGCCTCGATGGCCTTGTCGGGCGCCATTTCCTCGGTCACCGCCGGGCGGTTCTGACGGACCACCGCGTTCACCTCGGCCTCGATGGCGTCGATCTCGGCCGGAGTCACCGGGCCGCCGTGGCTGAAGTCGAAGCGAATGCGTTCGCCGTCGACCATCTGGCCCTTCTGGGAAACGTGCGGGCCCAGCACGTGGCGCAGGGCCGCGTGCAGCAGGTGGGTGGCCGAGTGGTTCGAGCGGGTCGCCAGACGGCGCTCGGCGTCCACCGCCAGGCGGGCGCTGGTCCCCACCGCCAGGGCGCCTTCCAGCACCTCGATCTCGTGGGCCACCAGGTCCCCGGCCTGCTTCTGCGCGTCCAGGACGCGGCCGCGGCCGCCGGCCCATTCGACCTCGCCCACATCGCCGGCCTGGCCGCCGCTCTCGGCGTAGAAGGGGGTGCGGTCGAACACCGCGAACACCGTCTGGCCCGCTGTCGCCTCCGCGACCTCGGCGCCGTCGGCCACCAGGGCCTGGACGGTGGCCGTGGCCTCGATGCCGTCATAGCCGAGGAACACGGTCGTCCCCGCGCGCTCGCGGATCGTGAACCATTCGGCGGCGGCGGTGGCCTGGCCCGAGCCGGTCCAGGCCTCGCGCGCCATCTCGCGCTGGCGCTTCATCGCGTCCTCGAACCCGTCGAGATTGACGCTGATGCCCTTGGCGCGAACGGCGTCCTGGGTCAGGTCCAGCGGGAAGCCGTAGGTGTCATAGAGCTTGAAGGCCGTCTCGCCGGACAGCATGTCGCCCTCCGACATGTTCGCGGTGGCTTCCTCCAGCAGGATCATGCCCCGGCCCAGGGTGCGGCGGAACCGTTCCTCCTCCTGGCGCAGGGTCTCGACGATGGTCGCCTGGGCGCGGCGCAGCTCCGGATAGGCGTCGCCCATCTCCGCCGTCAGGGTCGGGACCAGGCGGTGCATCAGGGGCTCGCTGGCGCCCAGCAGGTGCGCGTGCCGCATGGCGCGGCGCATGATCCGGCGCAGCACATAGCCCCGGCCCTCGTTCGAGGGGGAGACGCCGTCGGCCACCAGGAAGCTGGTGGAGCGCAGGTGGTCGACGATGACCTGGTGCGAGAACTTCGCGTCGCCGGTCGCCTTGACCCCGGTCTCGGCCTCGCTGGCGGCGATCAGGGTGCGGAACATGTCCGTGTCGTAGTTGGAGTGCACCCCCTGCAGGACGGTGGTGATCCGTTCCAGCCCCATGCCCGTGTCGATCTGCGGCTTGGGCAGGTCCTTGCGGGAGCCGTCGGCGAACTGCTCCCACTGCATGAAGACCAGGTTCCAGATCTCCACGAACCGGTCGCCGTCCTCGTCGGGGCTGCCGGGAGGGCCGCCGGGCACGTGGTCGCCGTGGTCGTAGAAGATCTCGGTGTTGGTCCCGCACGGGCCGGTGTCGCCCATGGACCAGAAGTTTTCCTCCAGGCGCACGATCTTGCTGTCGGGCAGGCCGGCGATCTTCTTCCAGAGCGCGGCGGCCTCGTCGTCGCTGGGGGCGATCGACACCATCAGCCGCTCGGGCTTGAGCCCCATGTCGCCGGTGATCAGCCGCCAGGCGTGCTCGATCGCGCCTTCCTTGAAATAGTCGCCGAAGGAGAAGTTCCCCAGCATCTCGAAGAAGGTCTGGTGGCGGCCGGTGTAGCCGACATTGTCCAGGTCGTTGTGCTTGCCGCCGGCGCGCACGCACTTCTGCACCGAGGCGGCCCGCGCCGCGGGCGGGGTCTCCGCGCCGGTGAAGTAGTTCTTGAACGGCACCATGCCCGCATTGACGAACAGCAGGGTCGGGTCGTTCTGCGGGACCAGAGGAGCCGACGGGATGATCAGGTGATCATGGGCGGCGAAATAGCCCAGGAAGGTGGAGCGGATTTCGTTGAGGCTCGACATGGCTTTCGACGCTTTGGACTTTCAGGCGGGTATGGCCCGCCATGGGATATAGGATCGCGCTCTGCGCCCCCGGAAACGCGACCGTTTACGAAACTTGGACCGCCGCGCCAAAGAAAAAGGACGCCCAGGCCTTTCGGCCCGAACGTCCTTGTCCCTGCGGACGGCCGCGCGGGGTTCCGGCGCCTGTCTGCGCCGAGGCCGCGGGTTGGAAAGCCTCGCGCCGAACGGGGTCCGGAAACGACGGTCCGCGCGGGAATTCTAGTCCTCGTCTTCCCCCGCGGTGGGGCCCACCAGGAGCTCCTCCTCGATGATCTCCTTGGCGCCGCGCACCTGGGCCTCGATCTGGGCCGCGATGTCGGGATTGTTCTTCAGGAACTCCCGGGCGTTGTCGCGGCCCTGGCCGATCCGGGTGGAGTTCCAGGAGAACCAGGAGCCGGACTTCTCGATCACCCCGGCCTTGACGCCCAGGTCGATGATCTCGCCCAGCTTGGAGATGCCCTCGCCGTACATGATGTCGAACTCGACCTCGCGGAACGGCGGGGCCACCTTGTTCTTCACGACCTTCACGCGGACGTTGTTGCCCATGATCTCGTCGCGGATCTTCACCGATCCGGTGCGGCGGATGTCCAGGCGCACCGAGGCGTAGAACTTCAGCGCGTTGCCGCCCGTCGTGGTCTCCGGCGAGCCGTACATCACCCCGATCTTCATGCGGATCTGGTTGATGAAGATCACCAGGGTCTTGGCCTTGGAGATCGAGGCGGTGAGCTTGCGCAGCGCCTGGCTCATCAGGCGCGCCTGAAGGCCCGGCAGGCTGTCGCCCATCTCGCCTTCGATTTCGGCCCGCGGCGTCAGCGCCGCCACCGAGTCGATGACGATCACGTCGATGGCGTTGGAGCGGATCAGGGTGTCGGTGATCTCCAGCGCCTGTTCGCCGGTGTCCGGCTGCGAGACCAGCAGCTGGTCAAGGTTCACGCCCAGCTTGAAGGCGTAGGCCGGGTCGAGCGCGTGCTCGGCGTCGATGAAGGCGGCGGTGCCGCCGGCCTTCTGGACCTCGGCCACCACGTGCAGGGCCAAGGTGGTCTTGCCCGAGCTTTCCGGCCCGTAGATCTCCACGATCCGGCCCTTGGGCAGGCCGCCGATGCCCAGCGCCATGTCGAGGCCCAGCGAGCCGGTGGAGATCGCCTCGATCTCCATGCTGGCCTTGTCGCCAAGCTTCATCACCGAGCCCTTGCCAAAGGCCCTGTCGATTTGCGCCAGCGCCGCCTCGAGGGCCCGCTGCTTGTCGCCTTCGTCTCTTGCCACGAGCTTTAATGCCGATTGGTTGGACATGATGGGCGCTCCTTATTCCATGATTCCGTGTGCCCGACCGGCCGGAGATCGCCCTGCCCGTCATGACTCGATGCGTACCGGCTTTGTTCCGAGTTCGCAAGATGTTCTCACGAGGCAGGGGCAGTTATATACGTGACAAAGCAGACGAACCGACCGATGATTCGATCTGCTTGACAGGCCGGTGATGGCGCGCTGGCCCTGAGAGGTCAGAGCGATGTGCGAGAGTGAGTGGGTGGACGTTCCCCGTAAGGCGAAGCAGGTCAGTAAGGCTTCACCAGCTGAGATCGCTGAA
>DASUIJ010000120.1:0-5632 GCA_036279815.1 Phenylobacterium sp.
CAGGGCCAAGGCGCCCACCTCCTCGGCCGCCGGACTGTTCCAGTTCGTGGAGCAGACCTGGCTGTCCACCCTCAAGCAGCACGGCTCCAAGTACGGCTACGCCCGCTATGCGGAGCTGATCACCAAGGGCCAGGACGGGCGCTACCATGTGAGCAGCCCCGAGGCGCGCAAGGCGGTCATGGACCTGCGGCTGGACCCCCACGCCGCCTCGCTGATGGCGGGAGAGCTGGCTTCGGACCATGCCTCCTACCTGCGCGGCCGAACGGGGCGCACCCCCACCAGCGGCGAACTCTATGCGGCGCACTTCCTGGGGCCGCAGGGCTCGGCCCGGCTGATCGAGGCGATGCAGTCGCGCCCCGGCGCGACCGCCGCCAGCCTGTTCCCCGACGCGGCCCAGGCCAACCGTTCGATCTTCTACCGTGACGGCCGCCCCGCCACGGTGAGCGAGGTCTACGCCAACCTGACCCGAGCGGCCGGGCCCGGCTCGGCGACGCCGACCGCGCCGCGCGCGCCGGCCGTGCAGCCGGACCAGGGCTTCATCCAGTACGCTTCCGCCCGCCACGCCGACCGCGTGCGCGAGCAGGATCAGCTGGTGGACCTGATCCTGCGCGGGCCCCAGGAGATCGACCGCGGGGGTTCGACCACGCGCCTGTCGAGCGCGATGTTCTCCAGCGAGATGCTGCGGGTCCTGTCCGACGCCCGGGACGGCAAGAAGAGCTAGACCGCGGCGCCTTCGGCGAACATCCGGTCGATCTCGGCCTGCGAATAGCCCAACTCCGCAAGAACCTGGGCCGTGTGCTCGCCCAATCCCGGCGGCGGCGGGCGGCGGTCGAGGTCGGCGCCCGGGAAACGGGCGGGCGCCGCGGGAGAGCGGTACGAACCGCCCTGTCCATCCTCGACCTCGACCCATGCGCCCGCGGCGGTGGCCTGGGGATCGGCGGCGACCTCCGCAGGAGTCTGCACCGGCGCCCAGACCAGATCGACGTCGTCGAGCCGCCGCACGATCTCGTCGAAGTCGAGCGCCCCGAATGCCGCTTCGAACTCCGCGACCAGGGCCTGGTTGTTGGCCTTGCGGGCGCGGCCGCCCTTGAAGCGCTCATCGTCCAGGAGATCGGGGCGGCCGCAGGCGGCGGCGAGCTTGGGCCAGTCGCTGGCCCCGCCACGCGGGTTGAGCACGAACCAGCGCTCGTCGCGGCTCTTGTAGAAATTGGCCAGGGGATCGAACGGGTCGGTCCGGGGGCGGTTGGACGCGAGCTTTCCGAAGGCGAGCTGGACCGCCATGTCGGAGCTCACCGCATAGATCCCCGTGACCAGAAGCGAGGTCTGCACGAAGCGGCCCACCCCGGTCTGCTCGCGCTCATAGAGCGCCGCCATGACCGCGGCCACGGTGGCCAGGGAGGTGGTGTGATCGCCGACGCCGGTGCGCAGGATGAAGGGATCGCTCCCCTTGGGCGTATGCATCCGCGCCACGCCGGAGCGCGACCAGAAGGCGGTGACGTCGAAGCCGGGCTTGTGGGCGTCGGGACCCTCCAGGCCGTAGCCGGTGATCACCGCATAGACCAGCCGGGGATTGGCGGCCCGCAAGGTCTCTTCGTCGAGCCTGGCCCGCTTGAGCGCGGCGGGCCGCACATTGGTCAGGAACACGTCCGCCGAAGCGGCCAGCCTGGCCAGGGCGTCGCGGCCCGCGGGCTTGCCGATGTCCAGGACGACGCCGCGCTTGCCGCGGTTGTCGAGGGCGAAGGTGGGATTTCCGGACAGCTCGCTCTTGGCGTCGGCGAAGACATGGCGCATCGGGTCGCCTTCGGGCCGTTCGACCTTGATCACCTCGGCGCCCCAGTCGGACAGGATGCCGGCCGCGCCGGGCCCCGCGATGTACGAAGTGAAATCGACGACCTTCAGACCCTTGAGCAGCACTACGACCCTCCCGCAACGAGGGCTCCGGCCCTTCTGGGGCGCATAGTGTCGGTCCGGCGCGCGCGCCTCAAGCCGTCAGTGAATTTGCCGGCGGAAAGGCGGCTCCGGCCACGGCGCGGGCGGGCAGGGGCGAACCGCGCCCCGAGGCGACGGCGTCGGCGACCGCGCGTGCGACCGCGGACAGGCTGACCGGCTTGCGAAGCACCGCGTCGGCGCCGGCGTCGGCGCATTCCCTGGCTTCGTCGGCGTCGCCGCCGATCACCGCGATGATCGGCGTGCGGGCCGAGGCGGTGTCGAGGTCGCGGACGGCGCCGATGGTCTGCGGACCGTCCATGCCCGGCATGCGCCCATCGATCATCATCAGGTCGAATTCGCAGACCTTGGCGAGGTCGAAGGCGCGCTTGCCGTCGACCGCATGGACCACGTGGTGGCCCAGTTGCTCCAGCACCGCGCGGAGCATGGCCGCATTGAGCGCGTCGTCCTCGGCGATGAGGATGCGCAGACCCTTGCGATCGGTGGGCTCGAACGCGACGGGCTCGGCCACGGCCGGCTCGCGCGCGAAGGTCGCCTGGGAATCGTAGGCCAGCTCCAGGCGGAAGCAGCTGCCCACGCCCACGGCGCTGTGGGCGGTCAGGTCGCCGCCCATCAGACGGGCGAGCTGGCGCGAAAGCGACAGGCCGAGGCCGGCCCCGGACGTGCCGGCGCTGGTGCGCTCGACGCGCAGGAACGGCTCGAAGGCGCGGTCCATCTCGTCGGCGGCCAGGCCCGGGCCGGTGTCGGCGATCTCGATGGCCAGGCGGCCGGCGGCCGTGCGCTCGATCCGCGCCTCGACCCGACCGCGGACCGTGAACTTCACCGCGTTGGACAGCAGGTTGGCGACGATCTGGCGGACGCGGAGGGTGTCGGCGATAGCGGCCCCGGCTTCGGCCGACTCCAGCTCGGGCTCCACATGCACGGTGAGTTCCAGGTTCTTGGCCATGGCGTGGGGGCGGTTCAGCAGCACCAGGTCGCGCAGGAGGGTGACCGCGTCGAAGGGCTCGGCGTCGACCGACAGGCGTCCGGCCTCGGCGGTCTCGGAATCCAGGGTGGTGTTGAGCACCGCGATCAGGTCGTTGGCCGCGTCGAGGGCGGCCGAAAGCTGCTGGCGGGAAGGCGCCCCGCGGCCGTTGCGTCCGGCGGCGGCGGACAGCACGTGGACGACCCCGGTCAGGCCGTTGCGGATTTCGTGGCTGAGCGTGGCGACCAGGTCGGACTTGGACTGGGCCAGGCGGCGGGCCTCCTCGACCTTGCCTGCCCGGTCGGCGATCAGCATCTCGCGCTCGGCGGCCAGGGCGAACTGGCGGCGCAGGACCCGGTTGAAGATCAGCGCCAGCGCCATGGCCAGCGCCACGGCGCCCCAGGACACCTGGCCCAGCTCACGGGTTTCGGCATGCCGGTAGAGGCAGAGCAGGGGGCCGGCCGCGGCGGCCGGGCCCACGATCAGCAGGCTGGGCAGCCAGGGCGAGGCGAAGAAGATGATCACCACGGAGGCCGCGACGGCGGTCAGCAGCAGGGCCTCGCGCGCCGGACCGGCGGCGTCGGCGAAGACCGCGATCTGCGCGACGGCCAGCGACCAGATCAGGCCGCTGAAGATCTGAATGCGGCCGCGCATCATGAGGTTCTGGGCGGCTTCCGGCCGCTTGATCCAGTTGACGGCGGCGTAGAAGGCGCCCCAGGCGGCGGCGAAGATCGCGAAGGTGCCGGTCATCCACACGGCGTTGGGGGCGTGGCTGCCCGCCCAGACATAGGCCGGAAGGCTGACCGCGAACACGGCCAGGGCGTAGGGCAGCAGCGCCATCTGGGCGTCGAGCGCCTGCTGGGTGACCGACTGGCCGCCGCGAAGGGGGTCGGCCACGGCGTTGGTCGATTGGCCTGACATGGATCGGATCCCCGATGGCGAAGGACCCAGGCTAAGGCCGTCAGGGTTTGCGAGCGGTTACGGGAGATCGTTAATCCGGTCTCTTTCGGGGGTCCGCGGGCGTCCGCGTGTGGACAGAACCGGGTGCGGGGTGTGGACGCCCGGGGTTTCCTGCACACCGATCATTAAGCCTAACCAGCCATTATGATCGGGAGGGGCGATTCTCTCTCCGGCGGGGACCGAGGCCAGGTATGTCGACGACGCGGGCGGCGCTGACGGATGACGATATCCGCACGCTGGTGAAGGGCGCGACGGCCGACGAGCGCGCCGTGGCCGCGCACAAGATCTGCCGCACCATCGACCGCGAAAAGCTTTCCGCCGAGGACCGGGTCCGCGCCGAAGAAATCCTGCGGGTCATGGCCGGCGACGCCGCCGAACTGGTGCGCCGCGCCCTGGCGGTGACCCTGAAGAATTCCCCCGTTGTGCCGCGCGACGTGGCGCTGAGGCTGGCTCGTGACCTGGAAAGCATCGCGCTGCCGATCCTGTCGGCCTCGCCGGTGTTTTCCGACGCCGACCTGGCCGAGATCGTGCGGCTCGGCGATCCCGTGCGCCAGGTGGTGATCGCCAAGCGTCCGCGGGTGTCGCAGACCGTGACGGCCGCCATCGCAGAACACGGCGTGGAGCGTGCGGTCGAGGCCGCCTGCGCCAACGACAACGCCGACTTCGCCGAGCGGACCCTGCAGCAGGTGATCGCCCGGTTCGAGGATTCCGAGCGGGTGCTCTCGGCGGTGGCCTACCGCAACACCCTGCCGATGTCGGTGACCGAGCGGCTGATCGACCTGGTCAGCGACTCGGTGCGCGACCATCTTCTGAACCATCAGGAGCTCTCGCCGGAACTGGCGCTGGACATCGCGCTTGGCGCCCGGGAGCGGGCGACCATCGACCTCGTGGACCAGGCGGGCCGCGCCGGCGACGTCCGGGCCTTCGTGGCTCACCTGAACAAGAACGAGCGCCTGTCGGCCTCTCTGCTGCTGCGGGCCCTGGCCCACGGGCACATGACCTTCTTCGAGTGGGGCGTGGCGGAGCTGGCCGCCGTGCCGCACCACCGCACCTGGCTGATGATCCATGACGCCGGACCGCTGGGCCTGAGGGCGATCTATGATCGGTCGGGCCTGCCCGCCCGGCTCTATTCCGCCTTCCGCGCGGCGGTGGACACCTTCCATTCCATGGAATTCGACGGCGGGGCCAAGGACCGCGAACGGTTCCAGGAGCGCATGCTGCAGCGGTTCCTGACCCAGCCCGCCCAGGCGGCGCGGGAGGACGTGGACTACCTGCTGGACAAGATGGACCGGATTTCGCTGGAGAGCCGCCGCACCGCCCGTGCGACGAAGAGCGCCTAGACCGGGCTTGCGAACGCATCGCCAGCCGCTCAAGCTGGCGGCATGACCGACATCGCACCCGATAGCGCCATCAAGCCGGCGGCCACCATCCTGATCCTTCGCGACGCCCCGACCTTCGAGGTCCTGATGGTCAAGCGCCACCACCAGATCGATTTCGCATCCGGCGCGCTGGTGTTCCCGGGCGGCAAGAGCCATTCGGGCGACCATGACGAGGCCTGGGAAAGCCACGCCCTGGGGTATGGCGAGTTCGATGCGATCCAGCGTTCGCTGCGGATCGCAGCCATCCGCGAGGTGTTCGAGGAAGCGGGGATCCTGCTGGCCCGTCGCGCGGACGGCTCGAACATGGGCGATGCGGTGGCGCCGATGGACGTGCGCAAGGCGGTGGACGCCGGCGAGATGCATTTCCTGGATGTGGTCCGCG
>DASUIJ010000121.1:0-35324 GCA_036279815.1 Phenylobacterium sp.
CGGCGCCACGGCGGCGAGGGCGCGCTCTACATCGCCCTGAAGCGCAAGGCCCGGGACTAGACGGCCTCGGCTTCGGCCTCGGCCTCCATGGCGTCCGACGGTTTCTCCCGCCGCGCCGCCCAGGCCGTGATCCCCACGTCGCCGGTCACGTTGCCGACCGTGCGCGAAAAGTCGGGCAGGGTCTCCACCGCCAGCAGCAGGGGCAGCAGCTCCATCGGCACGCCCATGGCCATGGAGATCGGCACCAGGGTGGTGAAGAAGGTGATCGAGCTGGCCACGCCCACCGCCGCCAGGCTGACCAGGGAGGCGACCACCACGCCGATGGCCAGGCGCGCCGGGTCCAGGTGGACGCCGTAGATGTGCGCCACATAGATCACCACGGCGAGGTTGCCCGCCGGACTGGTGATCCGGAACAGGGCCACCGCCATGGGCAGGATCAGGCCGCGCACCCGGGTCGGGATGCCCAGGCGCTCGGCGGCCTCCAGCATCACCGGCAGGGAGGCGAGGGACGACTGGGTGGAGATCGCCATGGCCTCCACCGGGATCAGGGCCGCGAACAGCTTGCCGGGCGGCGTGCGTCCGCCGACGAGCGCCATCAGCAGGCCCAGGCCGCCGGCGATCAGGCACATGATCGACACCACGACCACGTACTGGCCCAGCACGCCCACCGCGCCGAATCCGGTCTTGGCGCCGACCACCAGGGCCAGCAGGAACACCCCCGCCGGCGCCGCCCAGAGGACCCACTCCACCAGCACCATCATCGCGGCCTGAACCGCGTCGAAGAACGAGAACATCGTGGCCCGCCGGTGGGCGTTCAGGCGGGTGACCGCCAGCCCGAACACCAGGGCGAAGACCACGATGCCGGCCATGGCGCCGTCGGCGGCGGCCTTGACCGGGTTGGCCGGCACGAAGGACTTCAGCCACTCCACCATCGGCGGCGAGGGCGGGATCGCGGCGGAGCCGCCATGCGCCGAGGCGCGCAGGGCCTGGGCCGCCTCAAGGGGCACGGGCCAGATCTGCAGCAGGGCCGGGGTGGCGAAGGCCGAGATGGTTGTCGAGACCAGCAGCATCACCCCGAACATCAGCAGCGCCCATCCCGGCAGGCCGCCGCCGCGCAGGGTGCCCGCCGCCTGGGCGACGCCCACCACCAGCAGCGAGAACACCAGCGGGATGATGGTCATCCGCAGCGCGTCGAGCCAGACCCCGCCCAGGGCCTCGGCGGTGGAGACCAGCTCCCCCTGCCAGGTCAGGTGCAGGCCGGGCGAAAGCGCGCCGAAGGTAAGGCCGGCCACCAGGCCGAGAAGGATGCGCACGGTCAATGAGTTCATGCCCGCCAACCTTCACGGGAAGCGCGCGGCTGGCGAGCGAAAATTATGCGCCTGGGCCCGGCCGGGCCGGGACGCCCCGGATCAGGCGGCGGCCGAGGGTCGCCTGATCATCCTGCGCAGGGCCTCGCGGGCGGCGATCTCGGCGAGGAACGGACCTTTGGGCCGGCGGGTCTGGCCGTGGCTGGAGGTGACCTCGACCATGTCGCCCACGACCCGGTAGCTGGCGCGATGGATCACGCCGTCCACATGGATCTCCAGAATACGCCACTTCATCGCCGTCTCTCGGTCACCGCCGCCGGCGCTTTCCCGGCGCGCCGTCGCCGAGGCTAGGGCCATAGGCTTACCGGGTCGCTAAGGTTACCGGCGGCCCGCGGTCGAAATTCAGTCGGGCAGGGCGAAGGCCACCACCTGGTCGCCGCGCCGGGTTCCGGACTTGGCGTGGCCGCCCGCGGCGATCACCACGTACTGCCGGCCCTTCCAGACATAGGTCATCGGCGTGGCCTGGCCGCCGGCCGGCAGCCGGCCCTTCCACAGTTCCTCGCCGGTGTGGGCGTCGAAGGCGCGCAGGTAGTTGTCCATGGCCGCGCCGATGAACACCAGGCCGCCGGCCGTGACGATCGGGCCGCCGAAATTGGGCGTTCCCGTCCCCTTCATCAGCAGCTGCGACCCGGGCGCGAGGTCCCGGGTCGTGCCCAGGGGCACGCGCCACAGCACCCGGCCGTCATGCATGTCCACGGCGGTGAGTTCGCCCCAGGGCGGCGGATTGCAGGGCAGGCCCAGGGGCGAGCGCAGCAGCTCGCGCTTCATGGCGTAGCGGGCGCCCGCGTTGGGGCTGATCTCGGTGTCGGGGTGGGCGGCGCGCTCGGCCCTGAACCGGTCCTGGGGGATCAGGGTCACCTTGTGGATCGCCGAGGAGGTGTTGGCGAACACCACGCCCAGCCCGGGATCGAAGGCGACGCCGCCCCAGTTCGAGCCGCCGCCGGTGAACGGGTAGAGGATGGTCCCCTGGGTGGTGGGCGGCGTGTACATGCCCTCGTTGCGGGCCCCGGCGATCAGCTTCGCGCAGGCCCTGCGGTCCCAGGGCGTCAGGCCGAAGGCGTCGGCGGCCTTCACCCGGCTGGGCGCCAGCTGGCGCGGGGCCACCGGGAACGGCTGGGTCGGCGACAGGCTCTCGCCGATCGCCCCGCCCTGCGGCACGGGCCGCTCCACCACCGGGATCACCGGCCTGCCGGTGTCGCGGTTGAGGGTGAACAGCAGGCCCTGCTTGGTGGCCTGCAGCACGGCGGGGGAGGTCACGCCCCTGTAGGTCACCGTTCCCAGGGTCGGCTGGGCCGGGACGTCATAGTCCCAGACGTCGTGATGCGTGGTCTGGAAGGCCCAGGCCACCTGGCCGGTGGCGGCCTTCAGGGCGACCACCGAATTGGCGTAGCCGTTGTTGCCCGGCCGCGCCGCGCCGTAGAAGTCGGGGCTGGCGCTGGAGGTCGGCAGGAAGACCAGGCCCCGGGCCTCGTCCACCGACATCGGCGCCCAGACATTGGCCGCTCCGGCGCGGATCGCCGGCCGCTCGCCGGCCAGCGGATCGAAGGCCCACCTCAGGGCGCCGGTCAGCGGATCGAAGGCGTGGACCGCGCCGGAGGTCTCGTCGACCTTCTGGTTGTCGTCGATGGACGATCCCACGATCACCACGCCGCCCGCCACCACCGGCGGGGAGGTGATCTGGGCGCCGTCCGGCCGGGTCAGCCGAACCCCCGGAATGGCGGGCACGAAGCCCGCCGCACCGAACCCGGCGCAGGTCCTGCCCGTGGCCGCGTCCAGGGCGAACAGCCGGCGGTCGTTCGTGGCCATGAACACCCGCTCGGCGCAGGGCGACCTGGGCGGCGCGGCCGGGTTGCGCCAATAGGCAAGGCCGCGGCAGGCGTAGGCGTTGGGATAGTCGAGGCCGGTCCGGATCTTCGGGTCGAACCGCCAGAGCGCCTGGCCGGTCCCCGGATCCAGGGCGCTGGCCTCGTTGAACGGCGAGCACAGGTAGAGCCGCCCGCCCGCCAGGATGGGCGTCGTCTCGAAGGCGGCGCGCTCCATGGCCTTGCCCTTGGTGGCCAGGTCGCCGGTGGAAAAGCTCCAGGCCGGCTTCAGGCGCCGGACATTGGCGATGTTGATCCGGGCGGCGCGGGAATAGCGCTGCCCCCCGGCGTCGCCGCCATAGTGCGCCCAGCCGGGCTCGGCGGCCGAGACGGCGAGGGGCGCAAGCGCGGCGCCGGCGGCGAGGAGGATGCGGAGGAGGGGCTGGCTCATGGCGGCGGACCCTGCCGCCGCGCCGGGCGTTGAAAACCCCGCAAGTGACGAGCGGCGGCGCTCCTGGGACAGGCGGCTATCGCCAGTCGCGGCCGGTCTCGATCGTCCGGCGGCGTTCGGCCAGCCGGCCGACCGGGCGGCCGTCCAGGCTGCAGGCGGCGATCGCGTGGTCGCCGGCGTCCTCGATCACCCGACAGGTCAGGTTGCGGGCGAAGGTCGCGGCCATCAGGGTTCCGCGCGGATTGGCGTCGGGGTGGGCCGCCGCCCGGATCAGGCCCTGGTCGGGAAGCTCGACCTCCAGCCACTGGTCCGGCGTCACGCCCAGGGCGACGCAGAGCCGGCGGCCGTCGAGCACGTTCAGCACCGGGCCGTGGACCTCGGTCCCGACGGCGGGCACGGGCGCGCCGCAGGCCTCGCCGGCGCTCGCGGCGCTCGCCGCGAGGGCGCCGGACAGCAGAACGGATATCGCGATCGCCCGAACGCCCATCTTTCGCCCAGCTCC
Organism: Phenylobacterium sp.; assembly: GCA_036279815.1. Lineage (GTDB taxonomy): Bacteria > Pseudomonadota > Alphaproteobacteria > Caulobacterales > Caulobacteraceae > Phenylobacterium. The sequence goes on from DASUIJ010000121.1 coordinate 4,123, forward strand.
TTCCCATTTTGAACCCATGTCACGCGGGTTCGTTCCGTACAGGCAGGAGACGCGCCAAGATGAGCAAGCCGATCACCATCACGATCCCGCACCAGCTCGGCCGGGAAGAGGCCCAGCGGCGCATCGCCGACGGCTTCCAGCGGATCGGCGGCCAGTTCGGCCCCTCGGCCGCCAAGGCGCTGAAGACCACATGGGCGGGCGACCGGATGGATTTCCAGGTTCAGGCGATGGGCCAGGCGGTGACCGGAAAGGTCGATGTCCAGGACGCCGCCGTGGAGATGCAGATCGTGCTGCCGACCATGCTGGCGATGATGGCCGGCTCCGTGAAGGACCGCATCCAGCACGAGGGCCAGCTGATGCTGGAGAAGAAGACCAACGTCTGAAGCGAAGCCGGCTCCCGTCCTCGCCGGACGGGGCGGAACCGGGCCGCCTAGCGCTCGGACTTGCCCCGCCAGGCCTTTTCTTCGAGGCCCGAGCGGCCCTCGCGGCTTTCCAGCCAGGCGGCGACGTCGTCGAGGCTGACGCCGGCCGAGGCCAGCACCACCAGGAAATGGTAGATCAGGTCGGCGCTCTCGGCGGCCAGGCCGTCCTTGTCCCGGGCGACGGCGGAGATCACCACCTCGACGGCTTCCTCGCCCAGTTTCTTGGCGGCGCGCTCGACGCCCTCGGCCAGAAGCTTGGCGGTGTAGGAACTGTCCGGGCTCGCGCCCTTGCGTTCCTCGATGGTGGCGGCGAGGCGTTCGACGACATCGGAAAAGCGGCTCATTGGACAGCTTCCGTAAGACGGACGGGGATGTGGGCTTCCGCCATGGCGCGTTTGACCTCGCCGATGGAAACCTCCCCGAAGTGAAAGATCGACGCGGCGAGGACCGCATCGGCGCCGCCCAGGGTGACGGCTTCGACCATGTGCCGCGCGTTGCCCGCGCCGCCCGAGGCGATGACCGGAACGTTGACCGCGTTCGTGACCGCTTTCAACAGCTCCAGGTCATAGCCGGTCTTGGCGCCGTCTCTGTCCATGGAGGTCAGCAGGATCTCGCCGGCCCCGCGCCGCACGGCCTCGACGGCGTATTCCACCACGTCCAGGCCCGTGTCGGTGCGCCCGCCATAGGTGAACACCCGCCAGCCGTCGTTGCGCCCGCCCGAGCCGTCGACGGCCGGGCCGTGCTTGGCGTCGATGGCCACCACCACGGCCTGGGAGCCGAAGGCGTCGGCGCAGGCGCTGATCAGGTCGCGGTTCTCCACCGCGGCGGTGTTGACGCTGATCTTGTCGGCGCCGGCCAGCAGCAGCTTGCGGGCGTCCTCCACCTGGCGGATGCCGCCCCCCACCGACAGCGGCATGAAGCAGACGTCGGCGGTGCGGGCGATCACGTCGAGGATCGCGCCCCGGCGTTCGTGGCTGGCGGTGATGTCCAGGAACATCAGCTCGTCGGCGCCGGCGGCGTCATAGGCCTTGGCCTGCTCCACCGGGTCGCCCGCGTCGCGCAGGGAGACGAAGTTGACCCCCTTCACCACCCGGCCGTCCTTGACGTCCAGGCAGGGGATGACCCTTACCGTGAGCATTGGGGGACCTTCCGCATCAGGCGGCCGCCTTCAGGGCCTCGGCGGCGGTGATCGCGCCGTTGTAGAGCGCCCGGCCCAGCACCGCGCCGGCGATCGGCGTGCCCCTGTGGGCCTTCAGCCGCACGATGTCGTCCACGCTGGCCAGGCCGCCGGCGGCGATCACCGGGATCGCCACGGCGTCGGCGATGGCCCCGAACGCCTCGACGTTGAAGCCCATGACCGTGCCGTCCCGGTCGATGTCGGTGATGATCAGGGCGCCGACGCCGCCGTCCTCGAACCGTTTCGCCACGGTCACGGCGTCGAGGTCGGAGCTTTCGGTCCAGCCCTGGGTGGCCACCTTGCCGCCGCGCACGTCGACGCTGACGGCGATCTGCTCGGGCCACAGCCGGGCGGCTTCGCGCACGATCTCCGGCTGGGTCACCGCCACCGTGCCCAGGATCACCCGGCTGACGCCGGCCTCGATCCAGCGCTCGATGTCCTTCAGCGAACGGATACCGCCGCCCAGCTGCACCGGCACCGAGACGGCCTCAAGGATCGCCTCGACCGCCTTCTCGTTGATGGCGCGCCCCTGCACGGCGCCGTTCAGGTCGACCACATGGATCCAGTGGAACCCGTCGTCGGCCCACCGCCGGGCCTGGTCGCCGGGGGAATTGTTGAACACCGTGGCGGTGTCGAGGTCGCCGTGCAGCACGCGGACGCACTGCCCGTCCTTCAGGTCGATGGCGGGATAAAGGATCACGGTCGCCACTCCAGGAACCGCGCCAGGAGGGCAAGCCCGGCGCTCTGCGACTTTTCAGGATGGAACTGTACGCCCGCCACATTGGCCTTGGCGACCGCGGCGGGGAACCTGCCGCCATGGTCGACCCAGGCCGCGACGTCCCGCTCGTCGTCGGGGAAGAAGGCGAACGAGTGGGTGAAATACATCGGCGCCTCGCCGATCCCGGCGATCATCGGCGGTCCGTGCGGGTCGATGAGCCTGTTCCAGCCCATGTGCGGCACCTTGGCGGCGGGGTCCTTGGGCTCGATGCGGCGCACGTCGCCGGGGATCCATCCCAGGCCCCGGGTCTCGCCGAACTCCAGGCCCCGGGTGGCGGTCAGCTGCATGCCGACGCAGATGCCCAGGAACGGCCTGGCCTGGACCTGCACCGCTTCGGTCATGGCCTCTTCCAGTCCCGGCCGCGCCTGGAACGCCCGCATGCAGGCGGCGAAGGCGCCCACCCCCGGCAGGACGATGCGGTCGGCGGCCAGGATCTTGTCCGGCTCGCAGGTGACGACGATCTCCGCGCGCCCGTCGGCGGCGCGGATCAGGGCCTTTTCGGCCGAGCGAAGGTTGCCCGACCCGTAGTCGATCAGGGCGACGCTCTGCATAGGATGTTCCTAGAGCACGCCCTTGGTGGATGGGGCGTGTCCGTGGGTCTTGGGGTCGATCTCCACGGCGGTGCGCAGGGCCCGGGCCAGCGCCTTGAACCCGCTCTCGGCGATGTGGTGGCTGTTGTCGCCGTAGAGGGTCTCCAGATGCACGCAGGCGCCGCAGTTCATGGCGAAGGCGTGGTGGAACTCCTTGAACAGCTCGGTGTCCATGTCGCCGACCCTCGGGGTCTTGAACGCCACCTTCCACACCAGATAGGCGCGGTTGGACAGGTCGATGGCGCACCGGGTCAGGGTCTCGTCCATCGGGATATAGGCGTGGCCGAACCGGCGGATGCCCTTGAACCCGTCCAGGGCCTTGTTCACCGCCTGGCCCAGCACGATCCCGGTGTCCTCCACCGTGTGGTGGAAGTCGATGTGCAGGTCGCCCTTGGTGCGGACCTTCAGGTCGATTCCGCCATGGCGGGCGAAGCTGTCCAGCATGTGATCGAAGAAGCCGACGCCGGTCGAGACGTCGGACACGCCGGTCCCATCCAGGTCGAGGCTGATCTCGATCTGGGTTTCCTTGGTGTTGCGGACCACTTCGGCCGTGCGGGCCATGGGCTAAAGTCCCTTCTGAGCCGCCAGCTCCGCCAGGTTGACCTGGGGCCGGGGGCCGTAGTGCGAAATCACTTCCGACGCCGCCAGGCTGCCGAGCTGGCCGCAGACATTGAGCGGCCGGCCCGTGGCGAGGCCGAACATGAAACCGGCCGCGTATTGGTCGCCCGCGCCCGTCGTGTCCACGACTTTCTCCACCGGGAAGGCCGAAACGCCGTAGGTCTGTCCGTTCGAGGTGATCACCGAGCCCTTGGCGCTGCGGGTCACGGCGGCGATCTTCACCTTGGAGCGCAGCCCGGCCAGCGCGGTGTCGAAGTCGCTGGTCTCGAACAGCGCCATGGCCTCGGTCTCGTTGGCGAACACCAGATCCACCTGGGTTTCCAGGAATGCGAGCAATCCCTCGCGATGACGCTCGACCACGAAGCCGTCCGACAGGGTGATGGCCACCATCCGCCCGGCCGCCCGGGCCAGGCCCGCGGTCTTGGCGAAGGCCCGCCGCGCGGCCGGCGCGTCGAAGAGATAGCCTTCCAGATAGACGATCCTGGCGCCCTCGATCACCGCCGGGTCGACGTCGTCGGCGGCGAACTCGGTGGAGGCGCCCAGGAAGGTGCTCATGGTGCGCTGGCCGTCCGGCGTCACATTGATCAGGCTGCGGGCCGTGGCCGGGCCGCCGATCAGGGGCGGGGTCTCGAAGTGGGCGCCGATGGCGCGCATGTCGTGGGCGAACACCTCGCCCAGCTGGTCCGGGGCCACCTTGCCCAGGAAGGCCGCGCGGCCGCCGTAGCTGGCCACCCCGGCGATGGTGTTGGCGGCCGAGCCGCCGGAGGTCTCCACCCCGGGCGCCATGCGCGAATAGAGGTCGCGGCCCCGCGCCTCGTCGATCAGCATCATCGCGCCCTTGTCCATGGCTTCGGCGACCAGGAAGGCGTCGTCGGCCGGAGCGATCACGTCGACGATGGCGTTGCCGATGGCGGCGACGTCGTAGAGTTCGGGCATGAGGGGAGGAGAACTTTCGGAAAGGGTTTCGCGCGGCTGACTACCGCGAAAGACCCCGGTGGGCAACGATCAGGCGCCCCGGCTAAAGTCTTCCCATGCGCCTCTTCCACTTCAGCGACGATCCGGGGATCGAACGCTTCGTCCCCAGGCCGGTGGCGGTCCCGGCCGAGCGGGCGCCCGGCGCGGAGTGGCTGAACGGCCCCCTGGTCTGGGCGATCGACGAGGACTGGCAGCCGCTCTACCTGTTTCCCCGCGACTGTCCGCGCATCGCGTTGCGGCCGCTGCCGACCACCACGCCGGAGGACCGCGCCCGCTGGTTCCCGCCCGGCGCGCCGCGCATGATCGTCCATGTGGAGGCCGCGTGGCTGGACCGGCTGCGGGCCGCGCGCATCCACCGCTACGAACTGCCCGCCGAGACCTTCGAAACCCTCGGCGACGCCGGCATGTGGGTCTCGCGCGAGGCGGTGCGTCCGCTGGAGATGCAGACCCTGACCGACCTTCCGGCGGCGCTGGCGGAACAGGGCGTCGAACTCCGGATCCTGGACAGCCTGCTGCCCCTGAAGGACGTCTGGTCCACCAGCCTGCACGCCAGCGGGGTGCGGCTGAGAAACGCCGAGGGATGGCTGGCCGCGCGGCAACCGCTGCCCGCGCCGGGACGTTGATAGGACCTGACGCGGCGATCCCGCCGCCTGGAACGGAGACGACCCCATGGCCGGACTCACTAAGGACAAATCCAAGGACCGCGCCTTTTCCCACGGATCGGGCGGCGCCGCCGCCGACTCCGCGGTGGAAGGTCGCGCCAAGCTGGAAGACCGCTACGTCGAGACCCCGCACGCCCGCAAGGCCAAGCATCCCCTCGAGGAGGGCAAGAAGCCCGATCAGCTCGCCGCCAAGGCGCTCGAGGCCGAGGATCGGCAGGAGGCGCTGCTCGACGAAGGGCTCGAGGAAAGCTTCCCGTCCAGCGACCCGGTGAGCGTGAAGCGCATAACCTGAGGCAGAACCGCACAGTAAAGGAGAATTAAGGGGCGCCCGGAGCGAATCACAGGCAAAGCTGTGCCTGTAGTGAACCCCCAGCGTTGTACAAGCCTGTCACCCCAGGCTTGGCGAGGCGGCGGCGGAAGGTCAAGCTGGCGCCATGCCGTGCAAGACCTTCGCCGCCGCCTCTGTCGTTCTGGGCCTGGCCCCGTTCCTGGTGGGCGCAGCCCCGATTCCGACGTGGCGGCCCCTCGATCCCGCCGACACCCTGGTCATCGACACCACCAAGGGCCGCATCGTCGTCGAGATGACGCCCGCCTTCGCGCCCCTGGCCGTGGCCCGGGTGAAGCTCCTGGCCCGCGAGGGGGTCTATGACGGCCTGCAGTTCCACAGGGTGATCGACCATTTCGTCGACCAGACCGGCAATCCGAACAACAGGGACGGCGGGACCTCGACCCACCCGGACCTGCCGCCGGAGTTCACCTTCAAGCTGGCGCCGGGGCGGCTGACCCCGGTCCGCCGGTCCAGCGACGCCCAGCAGGGGTTCGTGGGCGCAAGTCCGGTCGAGGCGGTCTCGGCGCAGGAGGCGTCCCGCGCCCCGGGCGGCGAACTGCGCGCCTGGGGCGCCTATTGTCCCGGCGTGGCCGGCATGGGCCGTCAGGCCGATCCGGGGACGGCCAACTCCGAGATCTTCTTCATGCGCGACGCCGCCCGGCGGCTGGACCGCGACTACGCCGTCTGGGGCAAGGTGGTCGTGGGGCTGGACGTGGTCCGCGCCGTGGCCGTGGGCGAGCCCCCCGCCCGGCCCGATCGGATGGTCCGGGTCCGGGTGGCGTCCGACCTGCCCGACGCCGAGCGCCCGAAGGTCGAGGTGATGAACGAGCGCAGCGCCGCCTTCGCCGGTCTGGTCGCAAAGGCCCGCCGCGCCGGGGGCGCCGACTTCACCGTCTGCGACGTGGAGGTTCCGGTTCGCGGGCGGCCCTAGGGCCGGTCCCGCAGCCACCGGAAGGTCTCCAGCCTGGCGCGCCCTTCGGAGGCGACCGCTGCGGCGCGCACGGCCTGGGCGCTGTGCGCCACGCATCCGCCGTCCTCGACGGCCAGGCCGGGGCCCGGCTGAAGGCTCACATAGCGCCTCGACCCGTCGGGATTGCGGGCGTCCTCCGGCGGCGGCGGCCCGCAGTCCACGACCCAGGCGACATATTCGACCACCCGCCCGGCTCCGTCGGTCCGCGTCGGCCTCAACCCCAGGAAGGCGTATCCCTCGTCCCCGTCCGACCCGCCCATCTGGACCTGCAGGATGGCCGGGGAGCCGCCGGCGAGCAGCATCTCGCCTTCGTCCTCATCCCCGAACAGAAGCTTGCCGCGGCCGTTCTCGATCTGGCCGGGCCTGGCGCAGTCCGGCCAGGCGGCGACCGGCGTCCGGGCGTCGAAGCGGCAGGCGGGATCGCCGGAGACCCACAGGCCTGAGCGCAGCCCAGGTGCGCCCGCGGCGTCCGCCGGACCGAACAGCGGCGTGGGCGACACCACCATGTTGCAGCCGCCGAGGGCGAGGGTCAGGAGCAGGAGTGCGAAGGCGCGGGCCATTTCGGTACCGTTCACAGGTTCGTGAGCGGGCCACCCTTTCGACCCCGAAGCAAGAGGTTCCGCTCCCGGGGGCCGGGGAGGCCCTAGCCGCGCAGGAACTGCGCCTTGGACGGACACAGGTCGGCCAGCGCGCATTCCCCGCACTTCGGCCGCCGGGCCAGGCAGGTGTAGCGGCCGTGCAGGATCAGCCAGTGATGGGCGCGGGTGAGGTAGGGCTCCGGCACGATGGCCATGAGGTCGGCCTCCACCTGGTCGGGGGTCTTGCCGGACGTCAGCTTCAGCCGATGGGCGACCCGGAACACATGGGTGTCCACCGCGATGGCCGGCTCGATGCGGAGTTCGTTCAGCACCACGCTGGCGGTCTTGCGCCCCACCCCGGGCAGCTTCATCAGCGCCTCGCGCTCCAGCGGGACCTCGCCGCCATACTGGTCCACCAGGATGCGGGCCGCGGCGATGACGTTCCTGGCCTTGGTCCGGAACAGGCCGATCGAGGAGATGTAGGGGATCAGCCCCTCCTCCCCCAGCGCCAGCATCTTCTGCGGCGTGTCGGCCACCGCGAACAGCTTCTTCGTGGCCTTGTTCACCGAGACGTCCGTGGCCTGGGCCGACAGCGCCACCGCGGTCACCAGCGTATAGGGGCTGTCGTAATCGAGCTCGGTCCGCGGATCGTCGGACAGCTCCAGGAAGCGCCGGAATATCTCATCGACCCGCGCCGCCTCGGCGGGGGCGGGACGCTTGCGGACGGGCTTGGTCGCGGACTTGGCCATGCCGGCGATCCTGGCGTGCATCGGGGTCTTTCGCCAAGCGCTCGGAAGGCGTAGCAGTCCCGCGGACCCCATCGGGAGGACGCCGTGGACGACGTGGTCTTCATGGACGCCGAGATCCGGCCGCACCGCTCGTTGTCGCAGCGGGGCTTCATCGTGCTGATTTCGGTGGTGACGGCGCTGAACTGCGCCTCGGCCGCGGTCTTCGTCGCCATGGGCGCCTATTTCGTGCCGGTGTTCCTGGGCCTGGACGTGGTGGCGGTGGTGGTGGCGTTCCTGGCCAGCTTCGCGGCGGCCCGGCAGATCGAACGGGTCCGCGTCACCGACCGCGCGGTGCGCGTCACCCGCGAGACGCCCAAGGCGACGACGCTGGTCTGGGAGAGCCCCACCGCCTTCACCCGCGTCTCCCTGCTCACCGAGGACGACCAGGCCGTCGACCTGCGGGTGGCCCTGTCCGGCAAGGAGGCGCCGGTGGCCCGCGCGCTGAGCCCCGGCGAACGCGCCCAGTTCGCAAAGGCCCTGGAAGGGGCCATCCGCGAAGCGAGGCGGCCGCGCTTTACAGGATGAACCGCGACAGGTCGGTGTTCCTGGACAGCTCTCCGACCCGGGCCTGCACATAGGCGCCGTCCACGGTCACCGTTTCGCCGGAGCGGTCGGAGGCGGTGAAGCTCACCTCCTCCAGCACCTTTTCCAGCACGGTCTGCAGCCGCCGTGCGCCGATGTTCTCCACCGCGCCGTTCACGGCCACGGCGGCGTCGGCCAGGGCGTCGATGGCCTCGTCGGTGAAGGTCAGCGTCACGCCCTCGGTGGCGAGCAGGGCCTGGTGCTGCCGGATCAGATTGGCCTCGGGCTCGGTGAGGATGCGGCGCATGTCGTCGCGGGTCAGGGCCTTCAGCTCCACCCGGATCGGCAGCCGCCCCTGCAGTTCCGGCAGCAGGTCCGAAGGCTTGGCCACGTGGAAGGCGCCCGAGGCGATGAACAGGATGTGGTCGGTCTTCACCGGGCCGTGCTTGGTGGAGACGGTGGTGCCCTCGATCAGGGGCAGCAGGTCGCGCTGCACCCCCTCGCGGGACACGTCGGCGCCGCCGGACCGCTCGCGGCTGGTGGCCACCTTGTCGATCTCGTCCAGGAACACGATGCCGTTGTTCTCGGTCAGCTCCACCGCCTCCTGGATCAGGGCCTCCTGATCCACCAGCTTGTCGCTCTCCTCGGCGATCAGCGGCGCCCAGGCGCCCTTCACCGTGGTCTTGTGGACCTTGGACCGGCCGCCGAACGCCTTGCCCATCATCTCCGAGAGATTGAGCATGCCCATCTGGGAGCCCGGCTGGCCGGGAATGTCGAACATCGGCAGGCCGCCGCCCTGGTCGCTCAATGTGAGCTCGACCTCACGTTCGTCCAGCTCGCCGTCGCGCAGCTTCTTGCGGAAGGACTCCCGGGCGGCGGTGGAGCCGGGTCCGGTCAGGGCGTCCAGCAGGCGCTCCTCCGCGGCGGCCTCGGCCCGGGCCTTGACCCCGGCGCGGCGCTTGTCGCGCACCATGGCGATGGCGCTTTCCATCAGGTCGCGGACGATCTGGTCCACGTCGCGGCCCACATAGCCGACCTCGGTGAACTTGGTGGCCTCCACCTTCAGGAACGGCGCCTGGGCCAGGCGCGCCAGCCGGCGCGCGATCTCGGTCTTTCCCACGCCGGTGGGGCCGATCAGCAGGATGTTCTTCGGCGTCACCTCGTCGCGCAGCGGGCCCTCCACGCGCCGACGGCGCCAGCGGTTGCGCAGGGCCACGGCCACGGCCTTCTTGGCCTCCGGGTGGCCGACGATATAGCGGTCGAGCTCGGAAACGATCTCGCGGGGTGAGAACTCGGTCATCGCGCCGTTAGATAGGTACGGACTGGCGGGTTCAAGACGCCCCGGGGGGCGGCGCCTTCAGGATCGCATCATAGACCAGGGCCCAGCCGCCCTTCCGGACCTGCCAGATGCGCACATAGTGGCCGCGGCCGTCCTTGCCGTCCTGGGTCCAGCGGGCGTCGCCGTAGGTCCAGGCGAGGTCGCCGGCCCGGGAGACCTCGCCGCCCAGGGGCCGGAACTCGATCCGAGCCGCGCGGGTCGACAGCTCGGCCGCCTGGCCCTGCGGGGTGTCCGCCGGCGCGGCGCGCGAGCCCGCCACCCGGGCGTCGGGCGAAAGCACCCTGGCGTAGGCGGCCCTCGCATCGACCCGGGCGTCCCGGGCCAGGGCGGCCTCGGCGGCCCTGACCTCGGCCCAGGCGGCCTCGGGATATTTCCCCCTGGCCGTCGAGACCGGCAGATAGGCGGGCGGGCTGCCTTTCGGCGGGGCCCGGGTCATGTCGGACGGCGGGCCGCCGTCATAGATCCATTTCCACGACCCGTCGGGCTGCTTCTTCCAGACCGTGAAGTAATAGCCGCCGGGCCGGCCGTCATAGGTGAACGGGCCGGTGGTGAAGCCCAGGTCGCCGGACCTGGAGATCCCCGCCAGCAGCGGCCACCACACCAGGGGCGGGCCGCCCCGGTCGTCGGGCGCCTGCTCGTAGAAGGCGTGGGCCGCCACCGGATCGGGCCGGAACACCACCGCCGAGGCGGCGGAATGTCTGAGGAACGAGCGCCTGATCCCGAGCGTCAGGCCGTCCTCGGCGAAGGCCCGTTCGGCGGCGACCACCGGGGCCGGGTCGACCCTGGCCGGCGGCGCCGCCAACGCCGGCGCGGCCGCCAGGGCGGCGATCAGCGCGAGCTCAAAGGCTTTCAACCGTCAGTTCCCCGTTGGTGTAGACGCAGATCCGCGCGGCGATGGCCATGGCGCGGCGCGCGATGGTCTCGGCGTCGTGCTCCGTCTCGGCCAGGGCCAGGGCCGCGGCCAGGGCGTAGTTGCCGCCGGACCCGATGGCGGCGACGCCGGTTTCGGGCTCCAGCACGTCGCCCACCCCGGTGACGGTGAATATGGCGTCCTTGTCGGCCACCAGCAGCATGGCCTCGAGCCGCCGCAGGTAGCGGTCGGTCCGCCAGTCCTTGGCCAGGTCCACGCAGGCCCGCGCCAGCTGGTCGGGGTATTGCTCCAGCTTGGCCTCCAGCCGCTCGATCAGGGTGAAGGCGTCGGCGGTGGCCCCGGCGAACCCGGCCAGCACCTTGCCGCCCGCCAGCCGGCGCACCTTGCGGGCGTTGCCCTTGACGATGGTCTGGCCCATCGACACCTGACCGTCGCCGGCGATCACCGTCCTGCCGTCCTTGCGGACCGCCAGGATCGTGGTGCCGTGCCAATCGGGAAATGAAGTGGCGGAGGAATTGGTGTTCTGTGACATCGGGTCGATGTGAGCAGGGCCCGGTCCCAGGTCAAGTTGTCGAAGGTGATAACCGATGAGCTTCAGCGACGAGGAGGTCGAGCGCTACGCCCGCCATCTGGTGCTGCGCGAGGTGGGCGGGCCCGGCCAGCAGAAACTCAAGGCCGCCCGGGTGCTGATCGTCGGCGCCGGAGGCCTGGGCGCGCCGGCGTCGCTGTATCTGGCGGCGGCGGGGGTCGGAACGCTCGCCCTGGTCGATCCGGACCGGGTCGACCGCTCGAACCTGCAGCGACAGGTGCTCTATGCCGAGAGCGATATCGGGCGGCTCAAGGCCGAGACGGCGGAGGAGCGGCTGGCGGCGCTCAATTCCAATATCGAGGTCGAGGGCCTGACGGTCACGCTCGCGCCCGACAACGCTCACGAACTCGTGACCGGTTTCGACCTGGTGCTCGACGGCACCGACGACTTCGCCACCCGCTTCGCGGTCAACGCCGCCTGCGTGGCGGCGGCCATACCGCTGGTCTCCGGCGCCATCGGCCGCTGGACCGGGCAGGTGGGCGTGTTCTCCGGCCGGCCCTGCTACCGCTGCCTGGTGCCGGACATCCCGCCCGAGGCCGAGACCTGCTCCACGGTCGGGGTGGTCGGCGCCCTGGCCGGCGTGGTGGGGTCGATGATGGCGCTGGAGGCGATCAAGCTGCTGACCGGCGCCGGCGATCCGCTGACCGGGCGCCTGCTGATCTACGATGCGCTGGCCGGCCAGACCCGCACGGTGAAGATCGGGCCCGACCCGCAGTGCCCCGTGTGCGGCGAGCTCATGGCCTGAGGCCCCCGGCTTGACCGTCCTTGGGTAAAGCGCATCCCATGGCCGGAAACGGGGGGGAGGCCATACCGATGAAAGCGCTGCTCTATCAGGGCGAACGGGACATCCGGTACGAAGGCTTTCCCGACCCCACCCTGGCCTCCGACCTCGACGCCATCGTCCGCATGGACCGCTGCGGCATCTGCGGGTCGGACCTGCACATCTATCACGGCCAGGGCTTCTCGCCGGACATCGGCTTCTGCGTCGGCCACGAGGCGGTGGGCGAGGTGGTGGAGGTCGGCCGCGGCGTGCGGCGGCTCAGGCCCGGCGACAAGGTGATGCTGTCCGCCGCGGTGGGCTGCGGGAACTGCGTCAACTGCCTGGCCGGCGAGATCAACCTGTGCACCACCGGCGGGGCCGGATGCTACGGCCTCTCGCACCGGCTGGAGGGGTGCCAGGCCGAGGCGATCCGGGTGCCGGCCGCCGACTTCAACGCCGCCCCGATCCCCGAGGGCCTCACCGCCGACCAGGCCCTGATGCTGACCGACAACCTGCCGACCGCCTGGCACGGCCTGCGCTACGCCGATGTCGGGCCGGGCAAGACCGTGGTGGTCGTGGGCCTGGGTCCCATCGGCCTGATGGCGGTGGAGGGCGCCTTCGTCCTGGGGGCGGCCCGGGTGTTCGCCGTCGACCGGGTGCCGGAACGCCGCGCCATCGCCCAGGGCCTGGGCGCGGTGGCGCTCGGCGAGGACGCGGTGGAGCAGATCGCCGAACTGACCTCCGGCCGCATGGCCGACTGCGCGGTGGAGGCCGTGGGCGCCGACGAGACCATCAGGCTGGCCATGCGCTGCGTCGGCCGGATGGGGACGGTTTCGGTGATCGGGGTGAACCAGAGCCGCGCCTTCGACTTCCCCATGGGCGTGGCCTTCATCAAGAACCTGACCTTCCGGATCGGCACCTGCTCGGTGCCGAAATGGTGGCCGGAGCTGACGCCGCTGATCCAGGGCGGCCGGCTCAATCCCCAGCGCTACATCACCCACCATATGCCGCTGGAGGACGGCGCCGAGGCCTACCGGCTGTTCGACGCCCGCGAGGCCGGGGCCCTGAAGATGGTGCTGACCGGCTGAGCTAGAGCATCGAGGTCAGGACCCGGTCCGGCGGCCGGTGGCCGTCCATCCAGGTCTTGAGGTTGATGATCACCTTCTCGCCCATCTCGGTGCGGGCCTCGACCGTGGCCGAGCCCAGGTGCGGCAGCAGCACCGCGTTGGGCAGCTTGAGCAGCTTGGGATTGATCGCCGGCTCGAACTCGAACACGTCCAGCCCGGCGCCGGCGATCTCGCCCTTGGCCAGGATGTCGGCGAGCGCGCTCTCGTCGATGATCTCGCCGCGGGCGGTGTTCACCAGGATGGCCTGCGGCGGCATCAGCTTCAGCCGCCGGGCGGAGAGTAGGTGGTAGGTGGCCGGGGTGTGCGGGCAGTTGACCGAGATGATGTCCATCCGGGCCAGCATCTGGTCGAGGCTCTCCCAGTAGGTCGCCTCGAGCTCCTCGGCGATCCGCGGGCTGACCGGCTTGCGGTTGTGGTAGTGGATCTGCATGCCGAAGGCCCTGGCGCGGCGCGCCACCGCCTGGCCGATCCGGCCCATGCCGATGATCCCCAGCCGCTTGCCGGAAATCCTGCGGCCCATCATCCAGGTGGGGGCCCAGCCGGTGAAGCCGCCGGCCTGGGCGACATTGGCGCCCTCCACGATCCGGCGCGACACCGCCATCATCAGGGCCAGGGTCAGGTCGGCGGTGTCCTCGGTCAGCACGCCGGGCGTGTTGGTGACCGCGATCCCGCGGGCGTTGGCGGCGGACACGTCGATGTGATCGACGCCGGCCCCGAAATTGGCGATCAGCTTCAGCCGGTCTGCGGCCTGGGCGACGACTTCGGCGTCGATCTTGTCGGTGATCGTCGGCACCAGGGCGTCGCAACGCCCCACCGCCTCGATCAGGGCCTGGCGCGACATCGGCTCGTCGCTCAGATTGAGCTCGGTGTCGAACAGCTCGCGCATCCGGGTTTCCACGGCATCCGGGAGCCTGCGGGTGACGATGACTTTCGGCTTGCGCGCGGGCATGGGCGATCGGGACTCGAAAAAGGCGTTCCAGGGTTCCGCGCTCTGGCGCGTTCGTTCCCAACCCTCTAGCAAAGGGGGCATGGACGGCCAAGGCGAGGTTCGTTCGCACGTCAGTCGTGCGCTACGAACGGTGAAATTGACAGCGCTGCTGATTTTTGCGGCGGGGACCGCCTGGGCGGCCTCGGATCGGCCCACGCCGTCGGGCCTGCCCGTGCCCCGTTACGTCTCCCTGAAGTTCGACACGGTCAACGCCCGCGCCGGTCCCGGGGACGATCATCGCCTGCTCTGGGTCTATCACGCCCGCGGCCTGCCGGTTCAGGTGGTGGCCGAGAATTCCGAGTGGCGGCGGGTCTGCGATCCCGAGCACGGACTGGCCTGGGTGCACCGGCGCACGACGGACGGCCGCCGCACGGTGATGCGGATGGACCCCAGACCCCTGGCCTTGCGCCGCGGTCCCAGGGTCTCCACCCCGGTGGTCGCCTACCTGCAGCCCCGCGCCGTGGCCTCCCTGGTGCGGTGCGACCGCAAGGGCTGGTGCAAGCTGCGGGCGGACGGCGTCTCCGGCTGGGCCCCCGGCGCGGCCATCTGGGGCGTGGACGAGCACCCGCAGTGCGGCGTGTCCCGCTAGTCTCCCGAACACCGGCGCCACGCCGCCCGTTGAGCATGGCCTCGGGCTCTGCTAGCCCTGACCCCTCATTTTCGAGCGACCTCGTTGAAGACAGACACCATGAGCACCGGCGCCAAGGCCAAGGACCACTATAACCTCGAGGAGCTGCTCGCCTGCGGCCGAGGCGAGATGTTCGGGCCGGGCAACGCCCAGCTGCCGGCGCCGCCGATGCTGCTGTTCGACCGCATCATCCAGATCAACGACACGGGCGGCGCCCACGGCAAGGGCTACATCGAGGCCGAGTTCGACATCAATCCGGCCCTGTGGTTCTTCGACTGCCACTTCATCGGCGACCCCGTGATGCCGGGCAGCCTCGGCCTCGACGCGCTCTGGCAGCTGGTCGGCTTCTACCTGGGCTGGATCGGCGGCAAGGGCCGCGGCCGCGCCCTGGGCTGCAACGAGGTCAAGTTCGGCGGCGAGGTGACCCCCAGCATCAAGAAGGTGACCTACAAGGTCGACATGAAGCGGGTCATCAACCGCCGCCTGGTCATGGGCATCGGCGACGGGGTTCTGGAAGCCGACGGCGTTCCCATCTATTGGGCGGAAGACCTCCGGGTCGGCCTCTACCAGCGGCCCTGAG
Source organism: Phenylobacterium sp. (assembly GCA_036279815.1). GTDB lineage: Bacteria > Pseudomonadota > Alphaproteobacteria > Caulobacterales > Caulobacteraceae > Phenylobacterium. Next base: position 19,413 of record DASUIJ010000121.1, read on the forward strand.
GGCAAGAGAAGAAAGTCGGGAAGGAACCATGCGCCGCGTCGTCGTCACCGGAATCGGAATCGTTTCCTCCATCGGCAACAACGCCAACGAGGTCCTGGCCTCGCTGCGGGAAGCCAAGTCGGGCGTGATCGCCGCTCCGGAATATGCCGAGCTTGGCTTCCGGTGCCAGGTCCATGCCGCACCCCAGATCGACTGGGAGTCGATGGTCGACCGCCGGGCCGCCCGCTTCCTGGCTCCGGGCACCGGGTTCTCCCACATCGCCATGGAGCAGGCGATCGCCGACTCCGGCCTGGGCGAATCCGAGGTCTCCCACGAGAAGACCGGCCTGATCGTCGGCTCCGGCGGCCCCTCGACCCGCACCATCGTCGAGGCCGCGCACACCGCCCGGGAAAAGGGTCCCAAGCGGGTGGGGCCGTTCGCGGTGCCCAAGGCCATGAGCTCCGGGCCCTCGGCGACCCTGTCCACCTGGTTCAAGATCAAGGGGCTGAACTTCTCGATCTCGTCGGCCTGCGCCACCTCCACCCACTGTATCGGCTCGGCCTACGAGCAGATCCTCATGGGCAAGCAGGACGTGATGTTCGCCGGCGGCGCCGAGGAGCTGGACTGGACCCTGTCGGTGCTGTTCGACGCCATGGGCGCCATGAGCTCCAACTTCAACGACCGCCCGGCCGTGGCCAGCCGCGCCTATGACAGGGACCGCGACGGCTTCGTGATCGCCGGCGGCGCCGGCATCGTGGTGCTGGAGGAATACGAGCGCGCCAAGGCCCGCGGCGCGAAGATCTATGGCGAGATCGTCGGCTACGCCGCCAACTCCGACGGGTACGACATGGTCGCCCCCTCGGGCGAGGGCGCCGTGCGCTGCATGAAGCTGGCCATGGCCGGGGCCGGCGACCGCAAGATCGACTACCTCAACCCGCACGGCACCTCGACCCCGGTCGGGGACGAGAAGGAGATGGGCGCGGTCCGCGAGGTGTTCGGGGCCAATGCGCCGGCCATCTCGTCCACCAAGTCGATCACCGGCCACAGCCTGGGCGCCGCCGGCGCGCAGGAGGCGATCTATTCGCTGCTGATGCTCAACAACGGCTTCCTGGCCGAGAGCGCCAACATCGAGAACCTCGACCCGATCTTCGAGGGCCTGCCGATCCTGCGCAAGCGCGAGGACCGCCAGGTCGAGACCGTGATGTCCAACAGCTTCGGCTTCGGCGGCACCAACGGCTGCCTGGTGATGGCGCGGGTCTAGGGGCGCAGGCCAGGGAGGGCGCCGGGGCCTGCCGGCCGACGACACGCCAAATCGAGTTGCGCCGCAAAGCGGCTCCGTCCACAACCCCGCCAAAGCACAGCCTCCGAGGAGACGCCACGTGGCCGACGAATATCAGATGCCCAAGGGCGACCTGATGAAGGGCAAGAAGGGGATCGTGACCGGCGTCGCGAACCACCAGTCCATCGCCTGGGGCATCGCCTCGCAGCTCGCCGCCCAGGGCGCCGAGATGGCCTTCCTCCACCTGCCGGGCATGGAGCGCCGGGTGAATCCCCTGGCCGAGAGCATCGGGGTCAAGACCCTGGCCGCCGTCGACGTCACCGACGACGCCTCCATGGACGCGGCCTTCGCCGAGGTCGGCAAGGCGTTCGGGACCATCGACTTCTTCGTCCACTCCATCGCCTTCGCCAACAAGGACGAGATGAAGGCCTCGTTCGTGGAGAACACCACCCGCGAGGGCTTCCTGCGGGCCATGGACATCTCGATCTATTCGTTCGTCGACTGCGCCCGCCGCGCCTCGGCGATGATGCCCGATGGCGGCTCGATCGTCTGCATGACCTATCTGGGCTCCGAGCGGGCGATCCCCAACTACAACACCATGGGGGTGGCGAAGGCCGGCCTGGAGGCGGCCACCCGCTATGCGGCCCGCGACCTCGGCCCAAGGCAGATCCGCGTCAACGCCATCTCGGCCGGCGCCATGCGCACCCTGTCCCTGGCGGGAATCTCCGGCGGCCGCAGCATGATCGCCCAGGGCCGGGCGCTCTCGGCGCTCAAGGAGGACACCTCCATGGAGGGCGTGGCCGGTGCGGCCCTGTGGCTGCTGTCCGACCTGGGCCGCTCGACCACCGGCGAGGTGGTCCATGTGGACGCCGGCTTCCACATGATGGGCCTGCCGGACGACACCGAGGCCTAGGCGCCGTAGGCCTTCATGAACCGGCGGGCGGCCTCGGCGGAGATCCGCTCGACGCCGGCGGCGTCCAGGCCGACGTCGACGCCGAGCATCAGGCCGGTCTGGTACGAGCCGATCACCATGCCCGCGAAGAACTCCGCCGCCATGGCCGGATCTTCCACGACCATGCGCCCGGCGCGGTGCTCCTCGGCCAGGAACTGGGCCAGGCGCCGGCGTGAGGTGCGGGGTCCCGCTTCGAAATAGGCGCGCGCCAGGTCCGGCATGTCGGTGGCGGCCTGGACATAGAGCCGGACGAAGGCCGCCGAGCGCGGGGTGGCCGCGGCGTCCAGCATCATCCGCGCGAAGCCGGCCAGGGCCTCCTCCGGATGCTCGGCGGCGCGGGGCGCCTCCAGGGGCGCGGTGATCTCGGCCACCCGCCGCTCCACCAGCGCCTCCACCAGCCCGGCCTTGGACCTGAAGCGGTTGTAGACGGTCTGCTTGGAGACCCGGGCCTGTCGCGCGATCTCCTCGATGGAGGCGGTCAGGCCGCGGGCGGCCAGGATCTCCATGGCGGCGTCGAGGATGGCCTCGCTCTTGGCGTGATCGATCTGTCCGACGGCCCTGGACATCAGTGGCCCCCCGACGGCGCCGGAGGCGGCGTCCTGGACGGCCTGGCCAGCAGCGAGACGACCCCCGCCACGGCGCATCCGGCCGCCAGGAACAGGAAGGCGTCGCCGAAGGCCAGCACCGCGGCCTCGCGGCGGATCATCATGGAGAAGGCCTTGCGGCCCGCGCCTTCGGGATCGGCGGCCCCGCTGTCGGCCAGCATCGTGGTGAGACCGGCCAGCATGTCCTGGCTGGCGGCGCTGGCCTGGCTCACCCCGGCGGCCAGGTCGGCGTAGTGGGTGGCGGTGTTGGTGGACAGGATCGTGGTGACCATGGCCAGGCCCACGGCGCCGCCGACGTTGCGCATGAGGTTCACCAGGCCCGAGGCGTCCTTCATCTGGCTGACCGGCAGGGTCGAGACGGCAAGCTGCTGGGAGGCGATCATGCCGATCATCACCCCCACGCCGCGCATGGCCTGCATCAGGGCGAACTCCGGGAAGCTCCAGTTGGTGTTGACGCGGATCCCCAGGCCGATTCCCCAGGCGGCCAGGCCGAAGCCGACGAACATCGGAATGCGCGGGTCCATCTGGCGCACGAACCGGCCTGCGATCGGGGCGGTGAGGAACATCGCCAGGCCGGAGACCAGCATGGTGGTCCCCACCTCCGCCGCCGAATAGCGCAGGACCTGGCCCAGGAACAGCGGAAGGATGAAGGTGCCGCCATAGAGGCTGATACCCGAGACGAACACCATCACCATGCCGATGACGAAATTCCGATTCCCCAGGGGCCTGAGGCTGACGATGGGCTGCCAGTAGACGAGCTGGCGCCAGATGAAGATCACGCCGGTGACCGCCGCAAGCACCGTCAGGCCGAGGATGCCGTCATCCTTCAGCCAGCCCTCGCCGGAGCCCTCCTCCAGCACATACTGGGTGGAGAGCAGGAACACCGTCATCATCGCCAGGCCGAACCAGTCGATGCCTTTCGACAGGGCCGGGTCGCCCTTGTCGAAGTCGCCGAAGCGGCCGACCAGGAAGATCACCAGCAGGCCGGGCGGGATGTTGACGAAGAACAGCCAGCGCCAGCTCGTCCATTCGGTCAGGTGCCCGCCCAGGGTCGGGCCGATGGTGGGGGCCAGGGTTGCGATCAGGCTGACGATGACATTGGCGGTCACCCGCCGCTCGGGCGGGAACACGGTCATGGCGGTGGCGAACACCGCCGGAATCATGGCCCCGCCCGCCAGGCCCTGAAGGGCGCGGGTGACGATCATCATCTCGAAACTGGTGGAGAGCCCCGTGGCGATCGAGGCGATGATGAACAGGGCCGAGGCGCCCACATAGAACGGCCGCGTTCCCCACATCTTGGTCAGGTAGGCGGTGAGCGGGATGATCACCACCTCGGCCAGCAGGTAGATGGTCTGCACCCAGCTGATCTCGTCGACGCTGGCGCCGATGCCGGCCTGGATCTGCGGCAGCGAGGCGGTGACGATCTGGATGTCGAGGATGGCCATGAACTGGCCGATCGCCATCCCGCCGAAGCCCAGGAACACCTTGAGCCAGTCGATCTTGCCGGTCTTGGTCAGGTGGCCGCCGGGGGGCGCCAGGAGCGGCGGTCCCAGGGGCGGCTCGAGGGCTGCGACGTCGGCCATCGGTTCAGCGCGCGACGCCGCGCCGGGCGAACTCGGTTCTCGGGGCCACGTCGGCGAAGCCCGGTCCGGTGTTGCGCGACACGTCGACCTTCACCTCCACCGAGAGACCGGGACGCAGGGCGCCGGCCAGGGGCGAGGCGGCGTCCACCGCGATCTTCACCGGCAGGCGCTGGGCGATCTTGGTGAAGTTGCCGACGGCGTTCTCGACCGGGATCAGGGCGAACTCCGAGCCGGTGGCCGGGGCGAAACTGTCGATATGGCCGGCGATGGTCTGTTTTCCGAAGGCGTCGGCGCGGATCTGCACGGCCTGGCCGATCCTCAGGCGCGAGACCTGGGTCTCCTTGAAATTGGCCACCACGAAGGCCTGGCCCAGGGGCACCACGCTCATCAGCGAGGCCCCGGGACGGACATACTGGCCGGGCCGCACCGCGCGGGCTCCCACCACGCCTGCGACCGGCGCGCGGATCTCGGTGCGCGACAGGTCGAGGCGGGTGGATTCGGCGGCCGCGTGCGCGGCCTGGGCCTGGGCCAGGGTCTGGGCGCGGGCGGAGCCCAGCGAACTCGCGGCGCGGCGCTCCGCCTCCAGGGTCGCCTGGGCCTGGGCGACGGCGGCGCCGGCCTGGCTGGCGGCGGCGTTCACCGACTGGGCCCGCTGGGCGGAGGTCCAGCCCGCCTTGGCGAGCGCGCCATAGCGGCCGAGCTCGGCTTCGGCCATCTGGGCCTGGGCGCGGGCCGAATCCACGCCGGCGGCCTTCTGGGCGATCATGGCCTGTTCGAGGGCGGCCTTGTCGTCCACGCCGCGCACGGCGGCGTCCAGGGCGCTGGCGTTGGCCTCGGCCTGGGCCAATCGGGCTCTCAGGCTGGCGGTGTCGAGCCGCACCAGCACCTGGCCCGCCTCCACGGCCTGGTTGTCCTCGACCAGCACCTCGGCCACGAAGCCGTCCACCTGGGGGGCCACGGAGACCTTGTCGGCCTGGATGAAAGCGTTGTCGGTGGACTCGTAGTGCTGCCTGTCGGCCCACCACAGGCCGCCGCCCACCATCAGGGCGACGGTCGCGGCGCCGCCGGCGGCGAGGGGAACCCATCGGCGTCTCGGCAAGCCCGTCATCGGTCGAAATCCCACGGCGCGAATGATCAAAACTGGACGCATGAGTCCAAACATTGAGAACTTGGCCCCGCGCCCGCCCGCCCGCAAGGGTAAAATGGACATGGCGTCCAAAAATCATCGCAGGCTGGACGAGGACCCCCCTTCGTCGGCATATCGGCCCATGGACGCGGACGTGATCATCGCAGGCGCCGGCATGGCCGGGGCGACCCTGGCCCTGGCCCTGAAGCAGGGCGGGCTCGAGCCGATCCTGATCGATCCGATCGTCTTCGAGGCCCAGGTCGCGCCGACCTTCGACGGCCGCGCCTCGGCCATCGCCTTCGCCAGCTTTCGCCAGTGGCGAACCCTGGGCCTGGCCGCCGAGATCGAGCCCTACGCCCAGCGGATCGAGCAGATCCTGGTCACCGACGGCCGCGCTCCGGGCGCCTCGGCGGGCGCTCCCTCGTCCTTCTACCTGCGCTTCGATTCCGCCGAGATCGCCGACCGGTCGGAGGGAGAGCCCCTCGGCTACCTGCTGGAGAACCGCCGGACGCGGGCGGCGCTGGCCGCCGCCGTGGGACGCGCCGGAATCCAGGTTCTCGCCCCGGCCAAGGTCGCCTCGGTGGAGTTCGACCCCGGCGCCGCCCGGGTGACGCTGGAGGATGGCCGGGTGCTGACCGCCCCCCTGGTGGTCGGCGCCGAGGGCCGCAACTCGGTGGTCCGCGCCGCCGCGGGCATCGGGTCCCTGGGCTGGGCCTACCCGCAGACCGGCGTGGTGGCGACGGTCCGGCTGGCGCGCCCCCACCAGGGCGTCGCCCACGAATATTTCCTGCCGGGCGGTCCTTTCGCGATCCTGCCCCTCACCGACGACCGGGCGAGCCTGGTGTGGACCGAGTCCACCGCCCGGGGCGCCGCCCTGAAGGCCGCGCGGCCGGAGATCTTCCACGCCCACCTGCGCCGCCGCTTCGGGGCGCTGCTGGGCGAGGCCACGGTCGAGGGGCCGGTCTTCAGCTACCCGCTGTCGCTGCAGCTGGCCGAGCGGCTGTCGGCGCCCCGCGCCGCCCTGCTGGGCGACGCCGCCCACGGCATCCATCCGATCGCCGGCCAGGGCCTCAACCTGGGCCTCAAGGGCGCCGCCGCCCTGGCCGAGGTGCTGGTGGACGCCGCCCGGCTGGGCGAGGACATCGGCTCGGAGACCGTGCTGGAGCGCTACGGCCGCTGGCGCAGCTTCGACAACATCGCCGTCGCGGCGTCGTCGGACCTGTTCGTCCGGCTGTTCTCCAACGACCACCCGCTGCTCCGGCTGGCGCGCGGCGCGGGCATGGCCGCCGTCAACCGGATCGGGCCCGCCCGGCGTTTCTTCATGCAGGAAGCGGGCGGCGCCATGGGCGACCTGCCCCGCCTGCTGCGCGGCGAAGCGCTCTAGCCTGGGACGACTAACGCGGTTTTCGGGCCGCGAAGTTGAGGATGCCGTCGCCGGGCCTGGGCGGGCGGCCCGGCCGGTAGCCGCCCGACACCTCGATATCCTCGAACCCGGCCCGGGCCAGGGCCAGCTCGAACTCCTTCATTCCCCAGACCCGGAAGGCGAAGAGCTCCAGTTCGCTCTCCACCAGCCGGCCGTCGCGCCAGCGCTCGTAGCGGTCGTGGTTGACCCGCCGCTGGGCGATCGGATCGCTGATCGCCAGGTGGCTTTCCAGGGTCAGCCGGTCGCCGTTGGCGGCGGTCCAGCTCCGGGGCCGCGCCTGGGCCTCGAAGAAGCTCATCGGCGGCAGATCGACCAGCAGCAGGCCGCCGGGCTCCAGATGGTCGCGGAACCGGTCCAGCACCCCCAGCGCCTCGTCATAGTCGTCGATAAGGATGAAGGAGCTGGCCGGGACGATGATGGCCGCGAAGCTGCGGTCATAGGCGAAATCCTGGAACCGAGCCTGGGCGAGGGCGGGCGAAAGCCCCCGCGCGGCGGCGTTGGCGGCGCACACCGCCAGCATCTGGGCGGAGTGGTCGAACCCCTCCGCCGCGATTCCGGCCTCCAGAAGCGGAATGAGCAGGCGGCCCGTCCCCACGGCGGCTTCCAGGACCGGGCCGTCAAGGTCCTTCAGCCGGCCCTGGTAGTAGGCGGCGTCGAACAGGGAGCCCACGGGCTTGTCGAGATCGTAGATTTCCGCGCACAGGCTGCCGTAGCGGTTGCGCGTATCGGTCTGGGTCATGATGTCTCGCAGGCGCGGCGGGCGCTCGGGCCCGCACGATTTCAGGCATGCGCCCGGGAGCCGTCGGGACGGCCGGGCGCGCGATCTGTGCGGACGGTGGCGGGGCGCCTAGGCGCCGGCGGCGGTCCGCGTCAGCGAATGGGCCTTCATGAAACCGCCTCCCTGAAGTGTTCGGGCCCGCAGGCTGCGCGCGGGCCCCTGGACTGTCAACGCGAGCAAAAGCTCACGCCTGCCTAGTCGGTGAGTTCGCGGGCTTCCTCGGGCAGCATGATCGGCACGCCGTCGCGGATCGGATAGGCCAGCCTGGCCTGGCGGCTGATCAGCTCGGACCGGCCGCGGTCATAGATCAGGGGCCCATGGGTCACCGGGCAGACCAGGATCTCCAGCAGGCGCGGATCGATCTCGGCGGTGAGGGCGGGAAGGGCGTCGTGGGTCATGATCGGCCGGTTCTACTGCATGCTGTGCGGTTCGTCGCCGCCCTCTTCCATGGCGTCGATCTCGAGCAGGGCGGTCAGGGCCTCGCAGCGCTCGGCGAGATTGGGCGCCTCCAGCAGCGCCTGTTTCTCCACCGGCTCGAACGGGAGGCCCATGGCCAGGCTGGTGACCAGGCTTTCCAGCGGCGCGGTCTCGGCCGTCTCCCAGTCGATGTCCAGCTCCCGGCGGTTGAGATAGGTCTTCAGCGCCTTGGCGAAGCGGGCGCGGTCGAATGCGCCGGTTTCGACCTCGTCGTCGTCAAGGTCCCCGGCGAAGCGCTCGAAGGTCGCCCGCACCTGGCGATAGGGCGTGCGCGCCGGCAGCTCGTCGTCGACGCAGAAGCGGCAGATTCCGGTCAGGGTGATCAGATAGGTGCCGTCCGAGGTCTCGTTGAAGCTGGTGATCCGCCCCAGGCAACCCACCGCGGCCAGGTTCGGTCGGGCGCGTTCGCCGCCGGTGGTCTGGATCATGCCGATCATGCGGTCGCCGGCCATGACGTCGTCGATCATGTTCAGATAGCGCGGCTCGAAGATCCGAAGGGGCAGTTCGCCGCCGGGCAGCAGCAGGGCGCCGTCCAGAGGGAAGACCGGGATCACCTGGGGCAGGTCGGCCGCCCGTCGATAGCCGCTCATGGACGTCCTTTCCACAGTTCAGGAGAACAGGATGGAAGACAGCCGGCGGCGGCCGGAGCGGGTGATGTCGGAGCCTGGCCCCGCGGCCTCGAAGACAGTCAGCAGCTGCTTGCGGGCGGCTTCGTCGTTCCAGGTGCGGTCGGCGGCGATGATGGCCAGCAGGTGGTCCGAAGCCTCCTGCCAGTGGCCTCGCCCGGCCAGGGCCTTGGCGAACTCGTAGCGGGCCTCGTGGTCGTCGGGGTCGGCGGCCAGGCGCTGCTCGAACTCCGAGGTCTCCGGCGGGGCCTGGTGCGCCAGGGTCAGGGCCGCGCGCACGCTGTCGAGGTCGGGATCCCGGGCGTCCGCCGGGGCCATGTCGGCGATCTCTCCGGCTCGCTCGGCGTCGCCGCCGTCCAGATAGACCCGGGCCAGCCCGCCCAGGGCCCTGGCGTTCTGCGGCTCGGCCTGCAGCACCTGGGCGTAGGCCTGGGCCGCGCCGCCCAGGTCGCCCAGTTCGAGGGACTCCTTGGCCATGGCCAGCAGTTCGTCGGTCTCGTTGGCGGGGGCCTGACCGGCGATGCGGTCGACGAAGGCCTTCACCTGGCTCTCGGGCAGGGCGCCCATGAACCCGTCCACCGGCCGACCATCGGCGAAGGCGAACACCGCGGGGATCGACTGCACGCGCAGCTGGCCGGCGAACTGCGGGTGCTGGTCGATGTCGATCTTGACCAGCCTGACCTTGCCCTTGGCGGCCAGGACGGCGCGCTCGATGGCCGGGCCGAGCTGCCGGCACGGACCGCACCAGGGCGCCCAGAAATCGACGATGACCGGCGTCTGCCGGGACGCCTCGATCACGTCGGCCGCGAAGCCGGCGTCGGTTCCGTCCTTGATGAGGTCGCCGGCCGCGATTGGCTGGGTCTCGCCGATCAGGCTCATGGTCGCTTTCCTGTCCCGGATCTTCCGGGTCTCAAACCCGTGTGGCGGCTAAAATGGTCCCTTATGGGCCGGTCTTCAACGCGCGAACGCATCCTCGACGACCGCCATGGCCTGGAAATCGACCACCAGGGGCACGATCCCCAGCGCCGCCAGGAACCGCCGCAAGCCCTCCTGGCTCACCGTGGTGGTGGCGGTGTTGGTCAGGGGATGGAAGTTCACCTGCTCCACCTGGGCCAGGGCGTGGTCCAGGACGAAGGTCACCCGCCTGGCCTTGTCGTTGATCAGGCCGAAGGCGGTCACCGAGCCCGGGGTCACGCCCAGGGTCTCGACCATGAGCTCCGGCGACCCGAACGACAGCCGGGCGGACCCGATCACCGGGTGCAGCCGCTTCAGGTCGATCGCCGTGTCGTCCCGGGCCGAGATCAGCCACAGGCGGCCCCTGGCGTCCTTCAGGAACAGGTTCTTGGTGTGGGCGCCGGGGATGGCGTCCTTGATCCCTTCGCCCTCGCCCACGCGGAACACCGCCTCGTGGTCGGTGGTCGCATGACCCACCCCGTGGGCGTCGAGGAAGGCGATCAGGTCGGCGCGGGCGAGCATCCGCGCTCCATAGCCCAGCCGCCCCGGACGCGCCAACCGGCGAGGCTGTGCTGGACGGCGCCGCGATCGGGTCGTTAAGCAGGAAACGTCAGTCCCAAGGAGAGCGTCATGGAGCTCGAGTGCTATCCGACTTCCGAGCGGCCCCCGGAAATCGTGCCCGGCCGGCCGCAGCGGGCCTGGATGGATGCGTTCTCCGAGCGCCACCCCTACCGCTGCCTGCCGCTGGCCATGGCCAACACCACCGGCTGGGAGATCCTTTGCCCGATGTCCTTCACCGCCGAGTGGAACGGCGGGCTGATGCAGAACGACATCACGCTGAAGACCGACCGCCCGCACCCGGACTTCCACAATTTCGCCAAGAGCCACTTCAGCCACGGGGTGGTGACCTTCCATCCCGGCTACCTGTTCCGCACGCCGCCCGGCTGGTCGATGATCGCCCAGGGCCCGCCCAACCACGTCAAGGACGGCATCCAGCCCCTGGCCGGCCTGGTGGAGACCGACTGGCTGCCCTTCCCCTTCACGATGAACTGGATCTTCACCCGCCCGGGCAAGGTGCGGTTCGAGAAGGGCGAGCCCTTCTGCTTCATCACCCTCACCCAGGACAAGGTGGTCGCCGAGTTCCAGCCGGTGATCCGGTCCATGGCCCGCAACCCGGAACTGCGCGACCAGTACGACACCTGGGAGAAGCACCGCTCGGAGTTCAACAAGCGGATCTTCCGGCTCGATCCGGAGGCCACCAAGGCGGCCTGGCAGCGCTACTACTTCAAGGGCGAGTTCCCGGAAGAGATCGACGCCCCCGCCCCGAAGGACCACGTCAACAAGCGCCGCCTGAAGGCGCCGAAATTCTTAGGCTGACGGGGCCTTGCAATGCAGCGGACCCTCTGCGATAAGCCCGCTCTCGATTTTCGGGGCGGACGCCGGTTTCGGCAGGCTTCGGAGAGCGCGGGCGTAGCTCAGTGGTAGAGCACAACCTTGCCAAGGTTGGGGTCGAGAGTTCGAATCTCTTCGCCCGCTCCAATTTCCCGGCGGATCAGGCGAAACGTCTGACCGGCCCGAAGTTGGTGCGATTTTCCCGAACATGATCAGAGCCGTGGCGCCGTGGGCGCGACGGCGGCTCCGTTGGCCGCCCCTGGCGCCGTCGATCCGGGCCTGGGCGTTGGCCCGACGCGGGCCGGAAAGCCCTGGTCTTACGATGTAAATTCTGCAAGGCTCCCGGCGTCATCAGGGAGCGACAGCCATGAACCCGGGCGCGGAATTCGACATCATCGTCTATGGGGCGAGCGGCTTCACCGGCCGCCTGGTCGCCGAGTACCTGGCCCGGCGCTACGGCGTCGGCGGCGAGGTCAAATGGGCCATGGCCGGCCGCAGCGCCGACAAGCTGGCCTCGGTCCGCGATGAGATCGGCGCGCCCAAGGAGACGCCCCTGGTGGTGGCCGACGCCTCCGATCCCGCCTCGGTGCGCGCCATGGTCGGCCGCGCCAAGGCGATCCTGACCACCGTGGGCCCCTACCAGCTCTACGGTTCGGACCTGGTGGCGGCCTGCGCGGCGGCCGGGACCGACTATCTGGACCTGTCGGGCGAGCCCAACTGGATGGCGGAGATGATCGCGGCCCACGAGGCCCAGGCCAAGGCCAGCGGCGCGCGGATCCTGTTCTCCTGCGGCTTCGACTCGATCCCGTTCGAACTGGGCGTCTATTTCGCCCAGGGCCTGGCCCGGGCGAAATTCGGCCACCCCGCCCCGCGGGTGAAGGGCCGGGTGCGATCCATGCGCGGCGGGCTCTCCGGGGGCACCGCGGCCAGCGGGCGCGCCACCATGGCGGCGATCCAGAAGAACCCCGCCCTGATCCAGGTGATGATGAACCCCTTCGCCCTCACCCCGGGCTTCCAGGGTCCCGAACAGCCGCGCGGCGACCAGCCCCACACCGATCCCGACCTGGGCGTCGAGGTGGGTCCGTTCATGATGGCCACCATCAACACCAAGAACGTCCACCGCTCCAACCTGCTGCAGGGCCACGCCTACGGGACCGACTTCGCCTATGACGAGATGTCGATCGTCACGCCCGGCGCGCCCACGGAATTCACCGACATCGGCGGGGCGGGCGCGCCCCAGCCGGGCGAGGGGCCGAGCAAGGAGGAACGCGAGGCGGGCTTCTACGACCTGCTATTCGTCGGGATCGACGCCGACGGCCGCCAGGTGCGCGGCTCGGTCCATGGCGACCGGGACCCCGGCTACGGCTCGACCTCCAAGATCATCGCCGAGACCGCCATCTGCCTGGTCAAGGACGCGCCCGAGGTCCCCGGCGGCGTCTGGGTTCCCGGCGCGGCCCTGGGCGGCAAGCTGATCGACCGGCTGCAGAAGAACGCCGGCCTGACCTTCCGGGACGAGACGGTCTAGGGTCCGATCCGGCGGCGGGACGATAGCCCATCCGCCGCGGACCCTCCGGCCTCAGCCCCTGGGCTGGGGCCTCTGGATGCGCGGGCCGAGGTTCTCGATCACCGAGCGGGCGCTGAAGCTCCGCGGGTCGCCCTCGGTCTTCGGGCCCTTGGACATGACGATCTCGGCGCTGGCCTCGAACTTCTCGACGGTGCGCACGTCCACGCGATCGCCCCAGAAGGGGTCGCCCCAGAACGGGTCCCAGCCGCGCCAGCCATAGCCTGCGCCATAGTAGCGCCAGGACGGCCGCCAGTAGCCGAAGGAAGGTCCGTACCAGGGGTGGTAGAGGGGGTCGGGCTCCACGTAGGTGCGCGCGGTCCGGTCGGTGTGCCGGTCGGCGATGGTGAAGGTGTCGAAACCCTGGGCCAGGGTGAGCTCGGCGGCGCGGTAGAGCAGGTAGCCCTCCACCGTCTCGCGCGAGGTCAGGCTGTTGCCCGCGAAGGTGACCCGGTAGCGGTCGGCCTCCAGGCGCACGTCGGAGAAGCCGCCGGAGGCGGCCTGTCCGGGAATGTTGGGCTGGTAGGGGGTGGCGGTCGCGCAGGCGCCCAGGGCGCCCAGCAGGGCCAGGCTTGCGATCAGCGCGGCGGGCTTGCGGGTCATGTCGGTCTCGCGGCGGGCTGGTCCCGCAATTGAACTATATCTCAACGCACGACACCTGGGCGCTTTTGTGGTGGCCACGCTTCTGGCTTGCAAGGAAGCGCCGGCCTCAACCCTGGGCGGTCGCGCCCGGGCCGGCGAACCGGCCCGGGCGTGGGTCGTTCAGACGCGCCGGGCTCGGGCGCGCCTAGTAGGTCCCGGTGGTCACCATCGCCCAGATCACGCGTCCGAGGCCGCCGAACAGCAGGACGGCCGCCGCCAGCGCCTGGATCGTGAACCCCAGCTCGCGCTTGGAGGCTTCCTTCCAGTAGCCGAGCGCATACAGGATGCGGCCGACGATCCAGACCAGGCCCACCAGGGCCGCGACCCGGTCGTTCCAGTAGAGCGCGAAGATCCACAGGCTGGGCAGGAAGATCGGCAGCCATTCCAGGGTGTTGCCCTGAACCCGCAGGGTCCGTTCCAGCAGCGGGTCGCCGCTCATGGCCGGCGCCGCGATGCCGCTCTTGCCGCGGGCGGCGCCGACCCGCAGGCCCATCCACACATAGACCAGCAGGGCGACAAGGGTGACGATCGCCACCTCATAGTGGGTTTGCATTTATTTCCCCCGAGTTTGCGGCGGACGAAGCGCCGCCGCCGGTCACGAGGTTGGCATGCCGGCGCGCCCACGGGAACCTTCTGGCCCGCGATGCGCGTTTCGCTACGGGCTTGGGCCACCTGGGAGATCCCGATGCAGGTCGAATCCGACGCGATCAGCGAGATCGACTACGACGCGGAGCGGTCGAAACTGTTCGTCCGCTTCCACGACGGTGACCGCTACGTCTATGTCGGGGTGCCGGACGAGGTGCACCGGAGCTTCGTCGACGCCGATTCCAAGGGGCGGTTCTTCGCCTACGAGATCCGCGACCGGTTCCCGTTCAACAAGCTGGAGAGCTAGCCCTTCGTCCGCTGGTCGCGCTTGGCCATCACCCGCAGGCGCAGGGCGTTGAGCTTGATGAAGCCCGTCGCGTCGCGGTGGTCGTAGGCCACCTTGCCCTCCTCGAAGGTGACCAGGTCCTGGTCGTAGAGCGAATAGGCGCTGGTGCGGCCGATGATGGTGACATTGCCCTTGTAGAGCTTCACCCGCACCTGGCCGGCGACCATGGCCTGGCTGTGGTCGATGGCGGCCTGCAGCATCTCGCGCTCCGGGGTGAACCAGAAGCCGTTGTAGATGAGCTCCGCATAGCGGGGCATCAGCTCGTCCTTCAGGTGCATGGAGCCCCGGTCCAGGGTGATGCTCTCGATCCCGCGGTGGGCGGCCAGCAGGATCGTGCCGCCCGGGGTCTCGTAGACGCCGCGGGACTTCATGCCGACATAGCGGTTCTCGACCAGGTCCAGGCGGCCGACGCCGTTGTCGTGGCCCAGCTGGTTCAGCCTGGTCAGCAGGGTGGCGGGCGACATCTTCACGCCGTCGATGGCGACCGGGTCGCCCTTCTCGAAGTCCATGGTGAAGACGGTCGGCTTGTCCGGCGCGGCCTCCGGGGAGATCGTGCGCATGTGGACGAACTCCGGGGCCTCGACCGCCGGGTCCTCCAGGACCTTCCCCTCGGAAGAGGAGTGCAGGAGGTTGGCGTCGACGCTGAAGGGCGCCTCGCCGCGCTTGTCCTTGGTGATCTGGATCTGGTGCTTCTCGGCGAAGTCCAGCAGGGCCTCGCGGGACTTGAAGTCCCATTCCCGCCAGGGCGCGATCACCGTGATGTCGGGTTCCAGGGCGTAGTAGGCCACCTCGTAGCGCACCTGGTCGTTGCCCTTGCCGGTGGAGCCGTGGCTGACGGCGTCGGCCCCGAGCTTGCGGGCGATCTCGATCTGGCGCTTGGCGATCAGCGGCCGGGCGATCGAGGTGCCCAGCAGGTACTGGCCCTCATAGACCGTGTTGGCGCGGAACATCGGGAACACGAAGTCGCGGACGAACTCCTCGCGCACGTCCTCGATGAAGATGTTCTCCGGCTTCACGCCGGCGGCGAGCGCCTTGGCGCGGGCCGGCTCGATCTCCTCGCCCTGGCCCAGGTCGGCGGTGAAGGTGATCACCTCCGCGCCGTACTCGGTCTGCAGCCATTTCAGGATGATCGAGGTGTCGAGCCCGCCGGAATAGGCGAGGACGACTTTCTTGATCGCGGCGGCGGCCATGGCGGAATTCCTGGGACTTGGAGGTGGAGAAGCTCGCGGGCGTTTAAGGGCCAAAGGCCCCGCGCAGCAAGGGCTATTGCGGGTCTTTCAGCGCGCCCTCGGCGTCGAGCGCCGCAAGAGCGGCTTTCAGCCATCGCAGATGGGCCAGGGCGAACAGGGCCGCGGCCGTGGCGCGCACGCCGAACGCGATGACGGCCTGGTCGGCCGATCCCTGGGCGTTGCGGTTGAAGATCACCAGCACCATGCCGACCACGAAGGCCGCCACGGGAAGGGCCAGGAGCGCGGCGTTGCGCTTCAGCCGCACGCCCGGCCGTCCGTCCTGGGTGAAGGACATCGGCACGCGGGTCTGCGGCGTCATCCGCATCCAGGCCGACCGCGCGGTGGAGGCCATGATCGACAGGGCCAGAATCCACA
>DASUIJ010000122.1:0-9608 GCA_036279815.1 Phenylobacterium sp.
CCGGATCGCCGCCGAGGCGGTGCGCAAACGGGCGGGCTTCGCCAGCCGGGTCGACACCGACGATTTCCGCCGCGGCTTCAGCCTGCCGCTCCGGAAATACCGCCTCTCCGGCCGGTTCGGCGGCCAGCGCATCCTGAACGGCCGGCCCAATCCGCCGCACTATGGGAACGACATGGCCGCCCCGGTGGGGACGCCGATCCACGCGCCTGCGCCCGGCCTGGTGTGCTTCGCGGAGACCGGTCTGCATTACGAGGGCGGCCTGACCCTGATCGACCACGGCCAGGGCCTGGTCACCGCCTATCTGCATCAGTCGCAGCTGCGCGTGGCGCGCGGCGACCAGGTGTCGCGAGGCCAGGTCATCGGCGCCGTGGGCCAGGAGGGCCGGGCCACCGGTCCGCACCTGTGCTGGCGCATGAAATGGCGCGGCCGCAACCTCGACCCCATGCTGATGGTGCGCAAGGCCTAGTCGATCCGCGCCGCCCACAGGAACCGGCGGCGGCGCACTTCCAGACCCTGGGCTCCCCCATGGGCGGCCATCACCCATTCCAGCGCGGGTCGCGCGGTCTCGAACGGCTGCGCCTGCCGCCCCATCCCGTAGAAACGGTTCCAGGCCAGATAGGCGTAGAGCTGGTCGGCGGCGGCGAAATGCTCCGGCACGTCGAAGGTCCAGGCGCTGTGCAGGGCGATCCCGGAGGCCGCCAGCTCACCCCGGATGTGGGCGGCGACGTCGAAATCCCGATCCGGCTCGGCGCGCAGGTCCTCGGGCAGCATATGGTCCCAGGCGGGGGTCGGCGCCGGCAGGGGATTGAGCTGGATCAGCCAGCTGCCCGGGCGGCAGACGCGCCGCGCGTCGGCTATGAAGTTGGTCGGCCCTCGGCGCGAGATGATCAGGTCGACGGAGGCGTCTTCCATCGGAATGCGTGGATGGCCGCCGTTGGCGCCGGCGCTGGAATTGGCGTGAACGAGCTCCACCTGCCCCAGGCCCTGGCCCAGCGCGGTGTCCTGCGCGATGCGGATCATGCCCTCCGAAAGGTCATACCCCACATAGCGTTCGACCTTCGGCGCGAACCAGACCATGTCGCGGCCATGGCCGCAGCCGGCCTCCAGAACCGTGGCCTGCGGCCACAGATGGGTTTCCACCAGGGCCGTATAGGCCGCCTCGCCGTCGTTGGGGCCGAGGGTCGAGACCCACGGATAGTAGAAACCGCCCATACGTTCGGCGATCAGGTCCATCCGCTCGATGAAGTTCAGGTCGGACGCCACCAGCCTCAGCCCGGCCGCTTCTTCTTGTAGACCTCGTTGGGCCAGCGCTTGTGGACCCAGAACCACTCGTGGGGCCGGGCGCGGACGCAGTCCTCGATGAAGGCGTTGACCCTGCGCACGCCCGCTTCCAGGTCGCGGTTACGGTCGCCGGTGTTCTCCAGGTAGATCGGGTCGTGCACCACCACCCGGAAACGGGCCTTGCGGATGCGCTGGACCGACATCGGCTGCAGCGGGATGCCGAACCGCAGGGCGAAGCTCGAGGGGCCGGGCGCGGTGTAGCAGGTCACCCCGAACAGCGGCGCGGCCACGCCGCCATTGAACTTCTGGTCGTTCATCAGCGCCACGCACTCGCCGCGCGCCAGGGCGCGGATCAGTTCGCGGGCGCTCTCCCCGCCCTTGGGCGCGAACAGGCGGACCCCGTATCGAAAGCGGCTGCGCCGGAAGCTTGCGTCCACATAGGGGTTGTTCATCGCCCGATAGGTGATCTGGCAGGTGATCCCCGCCTGGATGATCGCGGCCGGCATCACCTCCATCGAGGAGAAGTGTCCGGATATGAACACGACGGATTCCCCGGTCGCCGCGATCTGGGCCAGCCGCTCGCCGTTCACCAGCTCCACCCGGGTCGGGTCGGCGATGATCTTGTCGAGGATCGGAAACTCCAGGGCCACCCGTCCGGCCTCGGCCCAGCTCTTCTCCAGCAGGCGGGCGATCTCGGCGTCGTCGGCCTGGGGGAAGGCGATCCTCAGATTGGTCTCGACGACCGCATGGGTGCTGGTGAGCGGGCCTAAGTTCTTGAAAAGCCAGGCTCCGAAGTCGGAGACCGCATCGATCGGGAACAGGCGCGCCAGACCCGTGACGGCGTCGTAGGCGAAGGCCTCGAGCCGCCAGAGAAGGTCTTGGGCCAGGGTGGGCTTCGCCTGCGTCATAGGACTGTCCTAACCGGCCCGCCTCATGTCGCGCAACGCGAACCACGCTCGCTTGGCGCGCGACTTGCCGAATTCCAGTCAGCCCGTCTCGCTTTGAGACAGGCGGCGAAACAACACTGTGGGGCCGACATGGAACACGTGGACAACAACATCGACGTTCACCTTGGTAAGCGTCTTCGCCGGCGTCGGCGACTCCTTGGCCTGACCCAGCAACAGCTGGCGGGCGCGTGTGGCGTGCGTTTCCAACAGATCCAGAAATATGAGTGCGGCGCGAACCGCATCTCGGCGGCCCGCCTGTGGCAGCTGTCCGAAGCCCTGGAAGTCCCGGTCGGCTATTTCTATGACGGCCTGTCCGAAATGACGCCCCGCGAGCCGGCGAGCGAAACCGAAAGCGGCGGCGAGATGTTCGCCCGCAAGGAAACCCTCGACCTGATCCGCGCCTACTACCAGCTGGGCGAGCGTCCGCGTCGTCGTCTTCTGGACCTGGCCAAGTCGTTGAACGGCGAACACGAGTCCATCTGAGCCCCGAAACCCCTCGGGCGGCTCCCGAGGGGATTTCGCCGCGGCGGGTGAAAGGGTACAGCGGGGCATGCTCGCCCCCGAACGCCTCGCCGCTCTCGATGACTTCCTCGTCGAGCTGAACCACGTCTCCGCCGCCGTCATCGCGCCCCTGTTCCGCGCCGATCACGGCCTGCAGGACAAGGGTCGGCCCGGCTGGTTCGATCCGGTCACCGCGGCCGACCATGGGGCGGAGGCCGCGCTCCGCGCGCTGATCGCCGAACGCTTCCCCGAACACGGGGTGATCGGCGAGGAATATGGCGAGGACCGGCCCGACGCCGAGTTCGTCTGGGTGATGGACCCCGTCGACGGCACCCGCGCCTTCATCGCCGGCCTGCCCGTCTGGACCACCCTGATCGCCCTGCGCCACCAAGGCCGCCCCGTGCTGGGCTCCATCGGCCAGCCCTATATCGACGAGCTCTATATCGGCCATGCCGGCGGCTCGCGGCTGATGAGCCGCGGCGAGAGCCGGCCGCTGCGGGTGCGACCCTGCCCGCGCCTGACGGACGCCATCATCGCCACCACCGATCCGGAAGGCTGCTTCGACGGCGCCGAACTGGGCGCCTGGACCCAGGTCCGCGCCGCCGCACGCCTCGCCCGCCTCGGCTGCGACGCCTACGCCTACGCCATGGTGGCGGCAGGCACGATGGACATGGTCATCGAGGCCGGACTCCAGTCCTGGGACATCGAGAGCGCCATCCCCCTGCTCGAAGGGGCCGGCGGCCTGGTCACCGACTGGCGCGGCCAGCCCGTGGGCCGGCACGGCGGCCAGATCGTCATCGCCGGCGATCGGGCGTGCCTCGACGAAGCCCTGGTGGCCCTGAGGCGGTCGGCGAAATAGGGCTTCCCTCGGAAACGAACCCTCTCCCCGACCGCCCATCCCTGCGAGGGCGGGATGAGCGGTGATTGGGAGGGCTAGGCTTTCCTTCCGGCAGGCTTCGGCTTGGTCGTCGCCTTGGCCGGCGCGCTTCTGGCGGCCTTGGGCGCCTTTGCGACGGGCTTCGGTGGAACCGGCTTTGCGGCGGACTTGACGGCGGCGACGGGCTTGGCCGCCGCTTTCGGCGCGGCCTTCGCCTTGGCGGCGGCCTTTGGCGCAGGCTTGGCGACAGTCTGCTTGGGCGCCGCCGGTTTCCGGGCGGCCGGAGGGGGCGCAGCCTTGGCGGCAGGCTTTGGCGCAGCCTTGGCGGCCGGCGTCCTGGGCGCCGCCTTCGCAGCCTTGGCGGGAGCGGCCTTCGCGGCCGGGGCCGCCTTGGCCTCGGCGGCCGGACGGGGCGCGATGCGGTCGGACAGGGCGTCGAACTCGGCCCAGAACACCGCGCGCTTGTCGTCGGTCTCCATCAGGATCTCGTGTTCGGAGCCGGGCACGCTGACGAACTTGCCATCCGGCAGATTGGCGGCGGCGGCGCGCTGGGCGGTGTCGGTGACCAGCTTGTCGTTGGCGGCCGAGACGATCACCACCGGCAGGGTGACGCTGCGCAGGTTGGCCGCGACGCCCAGGTGACGGGTGGCCTTCAGGGCGAAGTCGATCCACCCCCAGGTGGGAGCCGACAGCGCCAGGTCCCGGTTGGCGGCGATCAGGGCCCGGGCGCGGGCGAACCGCTTGCGGTCGCCGGTCAGCCGATTGCCTTCGAAGGCCTCGGTGTAGGGGTCGGCAGGGGGCGGGCTCGCATAGTCGTCACCCTTGCCCGTCAGCAGTTTGAACCAGACCATCACGCCGGCCATGGGCGGCATCCGCACGCCCAGCATCGGAGCCGACAGGACGGCACCGGCGAAGTGGGCGGCCTCGCCCTTGGAAAGCGCCAGCAGGGTCAGACAGCCGCCCATGGAGTGGCCGACGGCGATCCACGGCTTGGGCAGCCTGGCCTCGAAGGCGGCCAGCAGGGCGCGGTAGTCGTCCAGGTAGGACTGGTAGCCGCTGGCGTGCCCCTTCAGGCGGTCTGGGAGCTCGCGGTGGGACAGGCCCTGGCCCCGCCATTCCTGGGCCAGGACGACGAAGCCCCGGTCGAGCAGTTCGCCGATCACCTCGAAGTACTTCTCGATGCATTCGGTGCGGCCGGTCGACAGCACCACCGATCCGCGCGCGCGGCCCTTGGGGCTGAAGAAGGCCGCCCGTAGCGGCGCCAGGCCGGCGCCGGCGATCCACTCCGCCCCGCCGCCGGGAGGGATCGGGGCCTCGGGGATCGAGGTCAGGGGTGCGACGTCCGTCATGGTCCGAGCTCCTAGGCGATGCGGGCGAAAAGGGCCTGCATCTGCGGCTGCAACGACATGGCGAGCCCCATGTCGGACACGTGCAGGCGGCCGGTGATGGCGGCGGTCATGGGGTTCAGCTTGCCCTTGCCCAGCGCCTCCAGGTCGGCGCGGCTGACCTTGACGGTCAGGTCGGCCGGCTTGTCCTCGTTGGTGACCGCGGACCCGTCGATATGGATGAAGCCCTCGCCTTTCAGGTCCAGCTTGAAGGACTTTCCGAGGCCGGAATCCGCCCCGACGCCAGCCCGCACCCGTTCCGTCAGTTCTTCAACGGTCGCCATGCCGCCTCCACGTGGAATTGGCGGC
Organism: Phenylobacterium sp.; assembly: GCA_036279815.1. Taxonomy (GTDB): domain Bacteria; phylum Pseudomonadota; class Alphaproteobacteria; order Caulobacterales; family Caulobacteraceae; genus Phenylobacterium. The sequence goes on from DASUIJ010000122.1 coordinate 5,301, forward strand.
CAGCTTCGCCTTTGGCGGCGCGTAAGTAAACGCCGCAGGCCCGCTCAGCCCGTCTTGGCGCCCGCCGGGCAGACATCGGCCAGGCGGCGCGCGTCCGTCGAGAACCGGGCGCTGATCGGCAGGCCGGCGTAGCTGGCGTCCACATCGGCGACGAGCTTGAAGGTCGAGGGCGAATAGGACCCTGCGGCGGCCAGCTGGACCTGCTGGCCCTTCTTGTCGGCGCAGGTCCCCTTCAGGGTGATGCGGCCGTCCTCGAACACCCGGGTCGGGTAGTTGCAGCTGTAGTGCCGGTTGCTCGGTCCCAGGGCGAACTTGGCCACCTGGGCCGGAGTGATGCAGCGCCGCTCGGTGCTGGTCTTGCGGATCACCGCCTCGACCTTGTTGGTCACCTCCCAGTAGCCGGGCTGGATCGTCTCTTCCTGGGCGGCGGCCGGGAGAGCCATGGCGCCCAGGGCGGCGAGGGTCAGAAGAGGAATGCGAAGCATGTGACCAGACCTAGTCCTTGGTGAGGCTCCCGCATAGCCGCCGGGCGCCGTCCGAAGCCTGACCGGCGCCGACAGGCGCCGTTCATGTTGGACGCCCTAGCGGGGCTTCAGGAACTTCAGGGTCATCCGGTCGCTCTCGCCGATGGCGTCGTACCTGGCATGGTCGAAGCCGGCGTCGTCCGGCTGGCCGCGCGGCGAGGAGCGGCGCACCGGCGGCAGGGTCCAGACCCCGAAGGGATGGTCCTTGGTGTCCTTGGGGTTGGCGTTGATCTCGCTGGCCTTGTCGAAGATGAACCCCGCCTCGCGGCCCAGCTGGATGGCGTAGTCCTGCTGCACGTAGCCGTCGGCGGCCAGCACGTCCTGCACGCCGCCGGGCGCGCCGCGATGCTCCTCGATTCCCAGCACGCCGCCGGGCTTCAGGGCGGCGAAGGCGTCGTGGAAGGCCTTCTCGGCGATCCCGGCCGCCATCCAGTTGTGCAGGTTGCGCAGGAACAGCACCAGGTCGGCCGAGCCCGCCGGCGCCACCGGGCCGCTGGTCGGTCCGAAGGTGGTGATCTCCACGGCGCCGTAGAGCCGCGGCTTGTCCCGCAGCTTGCGGCGATAGGCGGCGACGATCTGGGCGGCGGCGGGATCGCCGGGATCGTCGGCCTGCAGGTCGGCGGCGTAGAGCTTGCCGTCCGTGGCGGCCAGGAACGGCGCCAGGATGTCGGTGAACCAGCCCGCGCCGGGCCAGAACTCCACCACCGTCCAGCCCGGCTGCAGGCCCCAGAACTCGAGGGTCTGGGCCGGATGCCGCCAGGCGTCGCGGGCCTTGTCGGCCGGCGTGCGCCACTCGCCGGCGACCGCCTGCTCGATGGTCATCGGCGACCCCGCCTTCACCCCCGCGGGGGGCCGGTCGCCCCTGGGACCGCAGGCGGACAGCGCCACGGCCCCGGCCAGGACGCCGCGCCGTGACAGGCTGGAGGGGAAGGGCCGGTCCATGCGCAGATCCTCGCTCAGGCGGGCTTCCTGAACCTCAGGGTCATGCGGTCGCTCTCGCCGATGGCGTCGTACCTGGCGCGGTCGAAGGCCGGGTCGGAGCCCTTGCCGTCCTTGGTGCTCTGGCGGCTGGGCGGCAGGGTCCAGACGCCGAACGGGTGGTCCTTGGTGTCCTTGGGATTGGCGTTGGCCTCGGAGCTGGCCTCGAGCTTGAAGCCCGCCTTCTCCGCCGCCGCGACCACCGTGGCCACCGCCACATAGCCGTCGCGGGCGTCGGCGTTCTGCGGCCGCGGATCGGCCCGGTGCTCCTCCACGGCCAGCACGCCGCCCGGCTTCAGCACGGCGAAGAAGTCGGCCATGGCCTTGTCGACCATCGGCGGCTGCCAGAGCCAGTTGTGGATGTTGCGGGCGGTGATGACCATGTCGGCCGAACCCGGCGCGCCCAGGGGGGCCGACTGGGTCCCGAAATTGACGTAGCCGATCCGCCCGAACGTCGCCTCGTCGGCGTACTTCGCCTCGAAGGCCGCGCGCGACTTGCGGCCGGCCTCGGACAGCTTGGGGTTCTCCAGGTCGGCGACGCCCGCCAGGTACCTGCCGCCGGTGGCCTTGGCGTAGGGCGCCAGGATCTCGGTCCAGTAGCCGGAGCCCGGGGACACCTCGATCACCGTCTGGCTGGGCTTCAGCCCCCAGAACGTCAGGCTCTCGTAGGGATGGCGGGCGCCGTCGCGGGCGGCGTTCTCCGCCCCCCGCTGCGGCCCGGCGATCGCGGCCTTCAGCGCCTTGTCCTCGGCGGCCGAGGCCGGATGGGCCAGCCCGATCACGGCGAATGCGGCGAGAAGGCTGAGCGTGCGACGGGACATGGGGAGCCTTTGGCGTTGGGGGGTCTGCAATCCGGGGACCGCGAACCCTAGCCGCGCGGAAGCCGGTGGCAACCCGCCTTAGATGAACGATCCGTCATGATCCCAGGGCCTTGAAACCCCGAAATGGGGGACCATCTAGGTTTCGAAGGCGCTGGATTTCCGGGCCTTCCGGGACACGCGAGGCTTCGGCTCGCGAGGCTTCCGATCCCGTTGAACGCACCTTGCTTAAGCAAAGAAGGATGTGACCCAAATGCGTACGATCGACTTCTCCCCCCTCTATCGCTCCGTCGTCGGCTTCGACCGCCTGGCGCAGCTCCTGGAAACCGCGTCCGTCGACGCCGCCTCCGGCTACCCGCCGTACAATATCGAGCGCACCGACGAGAACGCCTACCGCATCGAGATCGCCGTGGCCGGCTTCCGGTCCGACGAGCTGAACATCGAGGTCAAGGAGAACCTCCTGACCGTGCAGGGCCGCAAGGCCGCCAACGAAGACCAGCGCCGCTTCCTGCATCGCGGTCTCGCCGAGCGTGACTTCGAGCGCCGGTTCCAGCTGGCGGACTATGTGGTCGTAACCGAGGCGAAGCTGGCCGACGGCCTGCTCTCGATCTCCCTGAAGCGTGAACTTCCGGAAGCGCTCAAGCCGCGCCGGATCGAGATCGCAACCTCCGCCGGTCAGTCCCCCCTGATCGAAGGCGAGAAGGCCGCCTGACCTCCCCCACGAGGCGGCCTTTACCCGGGCGGCGCGTTCCCCCCGCGCCGCCCGCCCAACAAGGACTGGGCGGCGCAGCGACTGCGCCGCCCTTTTCTTTGTCCTGCCCGGAATCGTGAAGGTCCTGGAGGCTCGCCGGCGACCGCCGAGCCGCTAGGCGGCGACCGCCTCTTCGAAGCCCAGGGAGGCGTCCAGTTCCAGATTGAGGAGACTGGCCCCGGAGAGCCGCGCGCGCCGCAGGTCGCAACCGCGCAGGTCCGCCCCGTCGAGCACCGCCCCGGTCATGTCCGCGCCCTGCGCCATGGCGTAGCGCAGGCTCGCGCGCTCGAGCGAGACGCGGGTCTCCCGCGGGCCCAGCGGCAGGGGAGCGAGATTGACGTCGCCCAGGTCGGCCTTTGTGAGATTGGCTCCCGCCAGCCGCCCGCCGCGAAGGTCGGCGCCGCAAAGGCGGGCGCCGCGAAGGTCCGCGCCCTCCAGATTGGCGCCCTGCAGATGCACGCCGGAAAGGTCGAGCCCGACCATGACCGCGCCCTTGGCGCTCATGGCCGTGAGCCGCATGCCGGCCAGCCGCCCGGCCAGGGGGCGCAGGTCCTCCCGGTCGAAATTGGCGGGGCGGCCTTCCTTGCCGGAGGTCTTCACCCAGGCGTGGTTGGCCAGGGCGCGGGCCAGGAGATCGGGCAGCCGGGCCAGGGCCTCCTCGCTGGGCGCGGAGATCACGCCGGCCATGTTGGTGGACCCGGACACCCGGGCGCGGCCCACATCGACCCCGCTCATGGCGGCGAAGGACAGGTTCGTGCCTTCCAGATTGGCCCCCGCCACGTCGGCGCCGTCCAGGATGGCCCCGGTCATGTTGGCGTCCTTGAGATTCGCGCCGGTCAACTTGGCCCCCTTCAGCGAGCAGTCGCTGAAGTCGGCGGCGAAGGCGGTGGCCTCGTTGAGCTGGCTGCCGTCCAGCGTGGCGCCGGCCAGGACGGCGTTGTCCAGCTGGCCTTCGCGGGACGTGTGGATCAGCGAGGCCAGGCCCTTGCTCGGATGCGGCACGGAGATCTGGCCGACCCGGAAATCGGTCCGGGTGAGATCGGCCTGCGAGAGGTTTGCGCCCCGCAGGCAGGCGCCGCGCATGTCGGCGCGCGCCAGGTTGGCGCCGCGCAGGTCGGCCTTCCGAAGATCACAGCCGAAAAGGGTGGCCCGTTCCAGGTTGGTCCCGATCAGCCTGGCGCCGTCGAGGATGGATCCGGACAGGTCGGCGTCGGCCAGATTCCGGCCGGACAGGTCG
>DASUIJ010000123.1:0-6633 GCA_036279815.1 Phenylobacterium sp.
AGACCAACCTGCTGGCGCTGAACGCCGGGGTCGAGGCCGCGCGCGCCGGAGACGCGGGCAAGGGCTTCGCCGTGGTCGCCTCCGAGGTCCGGGCGCTGGCCCAGCGCTCCGCCGAGGCCGCAAAGGAGATCAAGGCGCTGATCTCGGCGTCCACGGAGCAGGTCGCTCAAGGCGTCAGCCTGGTCGGAGAGACGGGCGCGGCGCTGCAGGGCATCGTCGCCAAGGTCGCCGAGATCGACAGCCTGGTCACCGAGATCGCCACCTCCGCCCAGGAGCAGGCGGTCGGGCTCAACGAGGTGAACGCCGCGGTCAACCAGATGGACCAGATCACCCAGCAGAACGCCGCCATGGTCGAGGAGACCACCGCCGCAACCCACGCCCTGAAGGGCCAGGCGGCGGAACTCGCGCGCCTGATGGCCGGATTCTCCGTCGGCCAGGCCGATGCGCCGCCGCCGGTCCGGCGAGCCCCGGTCCGCGCCGTCGTCGCCAGGTCGGCGGTCGGCGGCCGCGCCCTGGCCCGCAAGCGCGAACCCGCGCCGGACGCCGATTCCTGGGAAGAATTCTAGGCCCGCCCACCGGGCGGATATGGTTCACGCATCGTTAATCGCCACGGTCGCATTCAGGACTCCAAGGGATGGGAGGCTGACCTGAGCCTTGGAGGACTGACGTCTATGGACCGTCGAACGCTGATCGTTTCCGGCATTGTAACCCTGGGGGCCGCCGGCGCCGCTCGCGCGCAGCAGCCAGGGGGCTCTGCGCCGATCGAGTCCGCGCCGCTGGCCGGGGCCGCGCCGCCGACCGGTGGTCCGCCGGCGCCGCAGAACAGCCCCGACTATCCCGCCGCCACCGAGCGCCAGACCTATTCCCGCGACGAGATCGTCAACAATGTCTCCGATTTCCTGGGCGTCACCGCCGAGGCGGCCGGCGGGGTGATCGAGCGGGTGTTCAAGGACAACGGCCGGCCCAGCGCCTACATCGCCGGCGAGGAAGCCTCGGGCGCGATCACGGTGGGCGCCCGCTATGGCCGCGGCCTGCTCTACATGAAGGACAAGGAGCCGCTGGAGACCTTCTGGCGCGGCCCCTCCATCGGCTGGGACCTGGGCGGCAACGCCAGCCGGGTGTTCACCCTGTGCTATAACCTCTGGTACCCGGAGCGGCTGTTCCAGCGGTTCCCCGGCGTCGAGGGCTCGGCCTATCTGATCGGCGGCATCGGCGTGAACTACCAGCGCGCCGACGACATCACCCTGGCCCCGATCCGGGCCGGCGTCGGCCTGCGCCTGGGCGCCAATATCGGCTATCTCGCCTACAGTCGGAAGCGCAACTGGTTCCCGTTCTAGAGCCTAGTCCAGCGACCCGTAGACCTTGCCGCCGGCGTCGAACACGCCGCGGCCGGGGACGTGGTTGATCTCCAGCCTCACGCCGTCCGGATCCTCGAACAGCACCGAATAGTAGCCGGGCGCGTAGGCGTCCGGCTGCGGGGCATGGACGATCGCGGCGCCGATGGAGACCAGGAAGGCGTGCGCCTGGTCCACCTCCTCGCGCTCCCGCACGCGGAAGCAGATGTGGTGCAGCCCCACGCGGAACTGTTCGAACCGCGCGCCCCGGTGCTCGGGCGCCGGGCGACGGATGCCCACCCCCGTGCGGCCGCCGACGCAGTAGTAGGTGTCGGCGCTCTCGGCGACCTCCTTGAGGCCCATGAACGGCAGGAGCTGGCGGTAGAAGGCCACCGAGCGCTCGAAGTCTCCGGCGGTGATGAAGGTGTGGGCGACGCCGTTGATCTCGATGGCCATGGGCTCGTGCTCCGTGCGATCCCGCCACGGCGCCATTGCGGACCCGGGGAAGTCAAGCTCAGGGCGTCCGGTAGCAGGCCAGGTTCCCCACCCGGTCGTCGCCGATCCGCTCGCAGGTCCAGCGCGGGTCGATCTGCGGCAGGCGCGGCGGGTGGGCGCGGGCCGAGGTGCGGCCGTCGCGGTTGTAGAGCCAGATCACCCCGGGCCGGGGGCCGCTCGCCTGCGCCAGGATCAGCCGGTTGACGTCGTCGGTGGGGCGGGGCGCCAGGGCGGTCACCGGCGTCATGTCGCCGGCCCGCCGGAAGAACACCGCGCCCACCCTCTGCAGCGAGCCGGGGTCCATGATCGGGGCCAGCTCATGGTCCCAGACATAGATCACGCTGGTGACCTTGTGCGCCATCAGGGTGGCCGACGCCTGTTCGTAGCCGTACTGGCTGCGGCTGCGCAGGCCGTCGGCGAAATTGTCCGGCCGCAGCGGCGCGGCCAGGTAGATCGCCATCAGGGCCAGATAGGCCAGGTGGGCGCGGGCCTGGTGGCGGGCGAACAGCACGAGGCCCAGCAGGACTCCGGGCGCCACCGGCACGAAGTAGCGGTTGGTCAGGGTGGGCCGCAGGACGCCCGACAGCAGGATCAGCGCGAAGGCCAGGAGGGCGGCCAGGGCGGTGAGCCAGAGCTCGGGAACCGGCTCCTCCGGTTCGTCCCGTCCCGCCGCGGCGTCGCGGCGGGAGACCAGCAGGATGGCGGCGAGCGCCAGCACCACCGCCACCGGGACAAGCGGGCTGGAGGGGTTGAGGGTGAAGGTCGCGAACGAGGCGGCGCGGGCCGGATCGACCAGGGGATGCCAGGCGACCGCCGTGTCGGAGAAGGCCCGCAGCCTGGGCGCGTGATAGGCCATCCAGGCGAACATCGGGACGAAGGCCAGCAGGGCCGGCCAGGTGCGGACCGCCTGGCCCCGCCGCGCGGCCAGGTAGATCAGGCCCTGGGTCGCGACGCCGACGATGGCGTAATACTGGATCAGGACCGCGCAGGCGCCCACGGCGCACCAGACCCAGGCTCGGCCCGTGGTCGGGCTCCGCAGAAGCCTGGCGAACGCCACGCACTGCAGGACGGAGACCGCCATCAGCAGGCTGTAGCAGCGGCCGTTGAGGAAGATGTCGACGCCCCACCAGCCGAAGATCATGGCGCCCCAGGCCAGGCGGGCCTCGAGGGACAGGCCCTTGAGCCGGGCCAGCAGCGGAATCGCGCCGGCCACGAACACGGCGATCAGGCCGGGGGTCCGCAGCGCGATGTCGGAGGGGCCCGCGATCAGCCGCCAGGCCCAGGCCAGGACGTAGTAGAGCGGCGCATTGGCGTCGTTGTAGATCTCGTGGAGCAGCGCCCTGCCGTCGGGCGCGGCGGCCACCGCGACCGTCCAGGTCTCGTCGAACCACAGCGGCTGCGCCAGGGCCAGCCAGACCCGCTCGATCCCGATGGCGGCCACGGCCAGGCAGGCCAGAGCGATCATCACCGGCCGCAATCCGATCCGCCGTTCGCCTGTCGCGCCGTCCGCCAAATCAGCCTCCAAGCCTGGATGGCCCTCAAACTGGCGGTCGGCCGTTAATTTGGGATTTGCACTGGTGTGGTTCCTGTAGGTGCGGCCGCCTCCGGCCGCCCAGACGGAACCTCAACCCGTGCAGGCCTGGATCGAACCTGTCCGCGCCGCCCTCGCGCAATCGGCCCAGACCCTGGGCGCGCTGGCGCTGTGCGCGGTGTTCTTCGCCGCCCTCGCCTGGCTGGTGAAGGGCCGCGCCTCGATCGACGACGCCCGGGCGGCTGCGGGCGAGACGCGGATCAACGCGGTGCTCTCGGTGTTCGATCACCTGCTGGTCAGCCCGTTCGTCGCCCTGCTGGCGGCAGCGGTCATGGAAGCCTTCAAGGCGCACGGCGTGGGCCTGGCCCCTCCGACCCTGTGGCTGACCATCGGCGAGCTGCCGACCCTGATCGTGGCCATCTTCGTGGGCGACTTCGCCGGCTATTGGCGTCATCGCCTGCAGCACAGCCGCTGGCTATGGCCGGCGCATGCGATCCATCACAGCGACACCCGCCTCACCTGGTTCAGCCTGGAGCGCATGCATCCGGTGGACCGCCTGGGAACCATGCTCGACATCGTGGTGCTGAGCGCGCTGGGCTTCCCCTTCTGGGCCGTGGCCGGGGTCGGGTTCGTGCGCCACTACTACGGCTACTTCATCCACGCCGACCTGCCGTGGACCCTGGGCAAGGCGGGCTGGGTGCTCAATTCGCCAGCCATGCACCGCTGGCATCACGCCCGCGACGTCGAGGGCTCGGGGCACAATTTCGCGACGGTGTTCTCGGTGTTCGACCGAGCGTTCGGCACCTACCACCAGCCGGGCCCCTGCACGGCGCCGCTGGGCGTCCGCGAGGACATGGGCAAGGGCGCCTGGGGCCAGTACGTCCATCCGCTGAAGGTGTGGCGGCGCGCCCTGCGTCCCGCCCGCGACCTGCGACCCGACCCCGCGCCCCTGGCCTGACGCCCGACCGCTCCGGTCAGTGCTTGTCGGTCTTGGAGGCCAGGAGGTCCATCAGGGCCAGCATCACGCCCGAGGCCACGAAGGTGAAGTGGATGCCCACCAGCCAGGCCAGGTGACGGTCGTCCACCGCGTTGCCTTCCGCCAGCTCCATGAACGCCTTCAGCAGGGCGATGGCCGAGATGGCGGCGATGGAGGCCATCAGCTTCATCTTCAGGCCGGAGAAGTCCACTGTGCCCATCCAGCCCGGCCGGTCCTCGTCGTCCCCGGTGTCGATCTTGGAGACGAAATTCTCGTAGCCCGAGAAGATCACGATCAGCAGCAGGTTGCCCGCCAGCGACAGGTCGATCAGCGACAGCACCATGAGGATCGCGTCCTCGGGGCTCATGCTCGCCAGGTGGGAAAGCTCGCGCCAGGCCTCGTTGACGAACACCACCACCAGCGCGCCCAGCGCCACGGCCAGTCCCACATAGAACGGGGCCATCAGCCAGCGCGCGCGGAAAAGGGCGGTCTCCAGCCAGATTTCGGGCGTGGGCTTCCTGTGCCCGGAGGGCCGGGTCTTCGCGGGCTCGGTCATGATACGAGACCTATGGCCGCAAGCTTCGCGGTTCAAGCGGCATCGTCGCCTGACGCGGCGCCTCAGGACTCCCTCTCCCGCAGGGGGGAAGGACGCCTGACGGGCCGATCGGCCCCGATCCCGCCAGAGGCCCGACCCTAGCTCCGCAGCCTGGCGCCCACGGCCTTTTCGGCCGCGGCGACGATGCGGCCGCAGAGGGCCTCGATCTCGGCGTCGGTCAGGGTCTTGTCCTTCGGCTGGACCAGCACCTCGACGGCGACCGACTTCTGGCCCTCCGGAACGCCCTTGCCCTGATAGACGTCGAACACCCGGGCCTCGGCGATCAGGGCCTTGTCGGCGGCCTGGATCGGACGGACCAGGTCGCCCGCCGGAACCTTGGCGTCCACCAGGAACGCGAAGTCGCGGCTCAGCGGCATGAGGGGCGAGGGCTGGAAGGCCGGCTTGGTCTTGGTCGACTTCCTCTTGGGCTCGGGCACGGCGTCGAGGTTGAGCTCGAAGCCCAGCAGCGGGCCCTCGACGTCCAGGGCCTTGAGGATGCGCGGGTGCAGTTCGCCGAACTCCGCCACCACGGTCCTGGGGCCGAGCTGGAGCCGGGCCGATCGGCCGGGATGCCACCAGTCGGAGCTGGCGCCCTGCACCACCTGCAGCGGCGGCGCGCCCATCTCGTCCAGCAGGGCCATCAGGTCGGCCTTGAGGTCGAACAGCGGGTCGTTGGACCCGCCGTCCCAGCGGCGTGGCGGGTGCGGGGCGACGACCACCGCGATGGCGGTGATCTGGTCGGCCGGCTGGTCGCCCTTGTAGAAGGGGCCGATCTCGAACAGGGCCGCGTCGGCGAAACCGCGCCGCGCGTTCCTGCCCGCCGCCTCGATGAGGTTGGGCAGGATCGAGGGACGCATGCAGTCGAGGTCCGAGGAGATCGGGTTGCTCACCACCAGCTCCGGCCGGCCGCCGCCGAACAGGACGGCGTTGTCGCGCTGCATGAAGCTCCAGGTGATGGTCTCGGCATAGCCGCGGGCGGCCAAGGCCCGGCGCGCCGCGCGGACCCGGGCCTGGCGCACGGTCAGCACGCCGCCGGCCTGGATCGCGATCTCCGGCAGCGCGGTGGCGGGCAGGGCGTCGTAGCCCTGGATGCGGGCCACTTCCTCCACCAGGTCGGCCTTGCCCTCGACATCGCGGCGCCAGGACGGCGGCGTGACCTGGGCGGCCTCGATCGTGAAGCCGAGGGCCGAGAGGATTTCGTCGGTGCGGCTGGCGGGGATGTCGAGGCCGGCGAGGCGCCTGACATAGGACCGGTCGAAGGCGATCGGCCCGGGCGAGGCGGGCACCTCGCCGACCAGGGTCACCTCCGAGGGTTCGCCGCCGCAGATCTCCAGGATCAGCCGGGTGGCGAGTTCGAGGCCGGGAACCAGTCCCTGCGGATCGACGCCGCGGGCGAAGCGGTACTGGGCGTCGGAGGTGATGCCCAGCGCGCGGCCGGTCTGGGCGGTGCGGATCGGGTCGAACCAGGCGCTCTCGACGAAGACGTCGGCCGTGGCCTCCGAGCAGCCGGTGCTGTCGCCGCCCATCACGCCGCCCAGGCCGATGGCGCCTGAGCCGTCGGCGATCACGCAGACCTCGGGCGTCACCGCATAGGTCTTGCCGTCGAGGGCCGGCACGCTCTCGCCCTCGCGGCCCAGGCGGGCCTCCAGGAAGCCGCCCGACAGCTTGCCGGCGTCATAGACGTGCAGGGGGCGCGCGCGGT
>DASUIJ010000124.1:0-3237 GCA_036279815.1 Phenylobacterium sp.
GGCCCTGGGCTCGCAGTACGACACCTTCGACGTTCAGACGGACCGCTTCACGATGCTGAAGCAGATGAACAAGCTGCCCTGGGAAGGGTGCGTCGAGGTCCGACGGCAGCCCTACGACGTGCAGGAAACCGCCCCGACCCCGGGCACGCCGGCGACGATGTTCGTGCCCTTCTTCGCGCCGGACGAACCTGACACTCCCTCGGGCGTCTACAAGAACACCTACATCAACGATGGCGGCAGCGGGACCTGGATCCAGCGCGAGCAGAACCACGCCAAGTACTCGGGCGCGCCGACGAAGATCGACTCCAAGCACGGCCCGAACGCCGGGTGCGGCATGCAGCCGATGATCCGCCTGACCAGCAGCACGGCCTCGATCAAGACGGCCATCAACGCCATGACCGCGGTGGGCGAGACCAATATCCCGCAAGGCCTGGTCTGGGGCTGGCACGCGCTGTCGCCCAACGCGCCTCTCGCAGACGGCGCCGCCTATGGCACGCAGCACCTGCGAAAGATCGTCATCCTGATGACGGACGGCGATAACACCATGACCGATCCGGGCGGCTCGAACATGAACCGATCCAACTACGGCGGGCTGGGCTACATCTGGCAGAACATCCTGGGGATCACGAGCGGCTCCGCCACGGCGCGCCGGACCGCGATGGACAACCGCCTGACGCTGCTCTGCAGCAACATGAAGGCCAGGGACATCGTGATCTACACGGTGCGGGTGGAGGTCACGAGCGGCTCCTCCACGGTGCTCAAGAACTGCGCCTCGGACCCCGACAAGTTCTATGACGTCCAGGACGTCGCGCAGCTTACCGCGGCCTTCGACTCCATCGCCGGCTCGATCGACAACCTCCGGATCTCGAAGTAGGGGCGGCGCGCTTCAGCCGTTCGCGGCGGCCGGGTCGGTCCTGGCCGCCGACTTCTCCGACCAGACCTGCTCGACCACACGCAGCAGCCCGTCGGCGGTGATCGGCTTGGTGATGTGGCCGTCCGCGCCGGCCGCGTCGGACGCCTGGGCGTGCTCGGGCATGGCGTTGGCCGTGAGGGTGTAGATCGGGGTCGGCGCGGCGCCGGACCGCGCCTCGCGGCGGCGGATCGCGCGAATGGCGGTCAGGCCGTCCATGACGGGCATCTGCATGTCCATCAGGATCAGGTCGAAGTGCGAACGGGACGCCATGTCGACGGCCTCGGCGCCGTTCTCGACGCTGGTCAGGTCCACGCCGGCGGCGCCCAGGATCAGCTCGACCACGCGGCGGTTGGTGGGATGGTCCTCGGCCAGCAGCACGCGCATGGCCTCCAGGTCGGCTTCGTCCTCGGCCGAGGCCTCGTGCTCTCCCCACATCTCCACGGCGCCGGAGCGGCGCGGAAGCTCCAGGGTGAACCGGAAGGTCGAGCCCTTGCCGGGCTCGGATTCCGCCTGCAGGTCGCCACCCATGGCTTCGGCCAGGGAGCGGGAGATCGCCAGGCCCAGCCCGGTGCCGCCGTACTGACGGGTGATCGAGCCGTCCGCCTGCTGGAATCGTCCGAACAGCCTGGCCCGGGTCTGCTCGTCGAAGCCGATGCCGGTGTCCGAGACCTCGAAGGTCAGATGGGTCGTGGTTTCGTCCCGGCGGGCCCGGACCGCCAGCTTCACCCGCCCCTGGCTGGTGAACTTCACGGCGTTGCCCACCAGGTTCGAGAGGATCTGGCGGATGCGCGGGGCGTCGCCGTCGAAGGCGCCTCGGGCATAAGCGTCGATCTCGACCTCGAGACGGAGGTCCTTGGCCTCGGCGCTGGCCTGGAACAGGGCCGCGCAGGCGTTGACCGAGGTCTCCATGTCGAAGGGCTCGGGGCGGATCTCCAGCCGGCCGGCCTCGATGCGCGCCAGGTCGAGGATGTCGGTGAGCAGCGCCTCCAGGGTCTGGGCCGAGGTCTCGACCAGCTGCACCATCTCGGCCTGCTGGGGCGCGAGATCGGTCTTGGCCAGCGCGCCGGCGATGCCCATCACACCGTTCAGCGGCGTGCGGATCTCGTGGCTCATATTGGCCAGGAATTCGCTCTTCGCCTTGTTGGCCGCCTCGGCCTCGTCCTTGGCCTTGGTCAGCTCAAGCTCGGCGCGTTTCTGCTTGTCGATGTTGCGGATCACGCCGATCACCCGGAGGATGCGGCCGCGATCGTCGCGCACCGCCTCGCAGGCCGAGTCGTGCCACTCGTCCGGCCGCCCGTCCTTGCCCCCGAGCCGGTAGGTCTGGCGGAACGGCTTTCCGCCGGAGATGTACTCGTCCCAGGCGGCCTTGGCCTGGTCGCGGTCCTCGGGATGCACGCTCCCCCAGATGTCGGCGTCCATCTCCTCATAGGTCGAGGGCGCCGCCAGCGGCGCGCCGGCGGACGAGAGCTCCCGACGCTTGAAATCCATCTCCCACATGTGAAGGTCGCCGATCTTCATGGCGAGCCGCAGGCGCTCCTCGGACCGCTGGGCCTCTTCCAGGGCCTCGACCGTGCGGGTGACGTCGACGGACATGATCAGCAGGCCGCCGACCTCGCCCTGGGCGTCGCGCCAGGGATTGATCTCCACGCGCACCCAGCGCTGGGCGCCGTCGTCCAGATTGATGGGGACCCGGTCGTTCTGCACCGTCTCCCCGGCGAGGCAGCGCTCGTAGATTTCGGCCCACCTGCGGGTGTCGGCATAGGCCTCGTAGAGGTTGCGGCCGACGATGTCCGGCTGCCCGCGCTCCTGCCGCCAGCGTGGGCTGGCCTGGATGACCCGCATCTCGCGGTCGACCATGCACATGGCCACCGGGGCGGCTTCGACGAAGTTGGCCAGCAGTTTCGAGGCGTGGGCGGCTTCGCCCGTCACCTTGACCAGGTCCCGCTGCGTGCGGTGCTGGCCGCATTCGTTCGCGGCGATGGCGGCCAGGTCGGTGAGATAGGCCGCCAGGTCCGGGTCGTAGGCGCGGGGCGCGGTGTCGACTACGCACACCACGCCGATCCGGGGGCCGCCGGCCAGGCGGATGGGGGCGCCGGCGAAGAACCGGTAGGCCTGAGGGCCTGCCACATGCGGATGCCCGGCGAAGCGCGGGTCCGACGGGGCGTCCTCGACCCAGAACACGTCGTCGGCTTCGATGGCCCTGGCGGAGAACGACATGGAGACCGGCACGTCGTGGCCCCAGCCGCCGCCGGCGGCGCTGGCGCCGGCGCTGGCGCGCCAGGTGCGGTCGGCGCCCACGAGCACGATGTCGCCGTCGAGTTTCG
>DASUIJ010000125.1:0-6186 GCA_036279815.1 Phenylobacterium sp.
CCCGCTCCTCCCGGCGAAGGCCGGGATCCAGACTCATAGCTCGGACGGGCGCTGGACTGGCTCAGGGTTGGTAGAGCCCGCATCTGCGCCATTCCATCTGGGTCCCGGCCTTCGCCGGGAGGAGCGGAAGGGGTGGCTTACCTGTCGTCGTGCAGGCGCCGCAACACCGCCGGGGCCAGCCCTGGCAGGTCCTCGGCGATCAGGCCCGGCCCGTGCAGCTCGGCGGCCTCGGCGTGGATCCATGCCGCCGCACAGGCGGCCTCGAAGCTCTCCATGCCCTGGGCGATCAGCGCGGCGATGAAGCCCGCCAGCACGTCGCCGGAACCCGCCGTGGCGAGCCACGGCGAGCCGTTGGCGCTGACACAGGCGCGGCCGTCAGGATGGGCCACCACCGTATCGGCTCCCTTGAGCAGCACCACCGCGTCGGCCCTGGCCGCCGCCTGGCGGGCCGCGGTGATCCGCTCGGGAGCTGATTTCAGGAGGCCCGGGAACAGCCGCTCGAACTCGCCGGGGTGCGGCGTGAGCACGTCGTCCACGTCAAGGGCGGAGAACAGTTCCTCGGGATCGTCCTTGAAGACCGTGATGGCGTCGGCGTCGATCACCAGGGCCGCGCCGGTCTGGGCCAGGGCCAGGGTGTTGAGCAGGGTTGTCTCGGTGACCCCGGCCGCAGGTCCGATGACCGCGGCGTCGACGTCGGCGCACAGCTGTTCCAGCTCTATCTCGGTCTCGAAGGACTTGAGCATCACCGCCTCCAGGTGCGCGGCGTTGACGGCCAGGGCGTCGGGTGGCGACAGCAACGTCACCAGGCCCGCCCCCATCCTCAATCCGGCCCGCGCCGAGAGCCGGGCCGCCCCGGTGCTCCAGGGGTCGCCGCTGACCACGACCATCCGGCCGCGGGCATGCTTGTGGGACGCCGCCGAGGGCCAGGGAAAGCGCGCGAGCCAGGCCTCCGGCGTGTTCTCGACCAGGCCGGTCTCCACAGGGGCGAGGCCGATATCGGCGACGATCACCTCGCCGCAGCGGCTTTGCCCCGGCTCCAGCACATGGCCGGGCTTCTTGGCGTGGAACGTGACGGTGAGCCCCGCCCAGAAGGCCGCATCCCCCAGCGGGCGCCCGGTGTCGCCGGAGAGCCCGCTCGGAAGGTCGATGGCCACCACCTGGTCGGATCGGTGCTCCGAATCCCGCGCCAGGCGGGCCGCCATGCCGTCGAGGGGGCGGATCAGTCCCGCGCCATACAGGGCGTCGACGATCAGCTCGGAGGGACGCGCGCCCTCGCCCAGCTCCAGGCACTCCCCGGACCAGAGCTCGGCCGCCTGCCGGGCGGAATCGGACTTGGGCGGCGAGACGCGCTCCACCCAGACCGGCCAGCCGCGTTCGGCCAGCAGGGCGGCGACCACGTAGCCGTCACCGCCGTTGTCGCCCGGTCCGCACAGCACCGCGGTCGGCCGAGCGCTGAATCGGTCGCAGATGACGTCGGCCACCGCGGTCCCGGCGCGGCGCATCAGTTCGAACGCCGGGGTCCCGGCCGCCACCGCATCGCGGTCGGCCCGGGTCATTTCCGCGACGGTCAGGATCGGCCGGCCGGGCACGGCGCGCTACAGCACGGCCGTGGAGGCTTCGCGCCCACGTTCGATCAGGGTCAGGGTCTCGCCGTCGGTCTCCAGCGCGCTGATCGAAGCGTGGTCGGGCCGGAACACCAGCACCCGGTCATCCTGCGCCAGCAGCGACATCACCGCGTTGATCGCCACATAGTGACTGAACACCGCCGTGCCGGCCCGGGCGGTCAGGGACCTGGCGACGTCGCGGCGCCAGGCGTCATAGTCCAGGTCGCCCTTCGCCTCGGACCACCGTCCCTGGAAGACTTCCCGCAGCCAGGCCGGACGCTCCTCGGCGGTGAGCGTGCTGGGCGTGGGGATTTCACCCACGAACGGGTCGATCTCGATCTCGACGCCAAGGGCCTGCGCCGTCGGCATGGCGGTCTCGCGGCACCGGCGCAGAGGCGAACTCACGACCTTGGTCGGTCGCAGCTCGGGAGGAAGGGACATGAGATGGTCGCGCGCGGCCTCGGCCTGAGCCTGGCCGGCGGCGTCGAGGCCCGGGTCCTCGTCGGCCTCGCCCCAGGTGGCGGCCGGCTTGCCGTGGCGGATCAGGAAGAGTCGGGACATGGGATCAATCCGGGATGAATGGTTTCTTCTGACCTTAGGGCGCGCGTCGGACAACGCCTAAACGACCGCCGCCATGGAACAGGCCGAGCACTTTTTCGGCGCGATCCGCTGCAATCTTCAGCAACCGGGCCCGCGAAGGCCGGACTCCCGCATCGGCATGAAAGAGGTATTCCCCGGCTTTAACGAGGGCCGGCGCCCGCTCGCCCACGACGCCAACTGCCGTTCGTCGGACGAATGACGACCTTAGGGGGGGTTTCCGCGCGGAAAAAGCGGATTTCCGACATGACTATTTCTTGAGCTATCGGCGCCCAGAAACTAGACAAACGCAGATTCCCGCCGAACACCGCGCGTGTCGCGTTCGGCTTTCTCTTGTCGCCCTGGGCGTGAGCGTGCTCGTAGCCCGCAAACGCCGGGGGCGGTATTCGCCTCCGCAAGCCAGTCGGGCCCATGAAAAAGATCGAAGCCATCATCAAGCCGTTCAAGCTCGACGAGGTGAAGGAGGCGCTGCAGGAACTGGGCGTCCAGGGCATGACCGTCATTGAAGCCAAGGGCTATGGCCGCCAGAAGGGCCATACCGAACTCTATCGCGGCGCCGAGTACGTGGTGGACTTCCTGCCCAAGATCAAAATCGAAGTGGTGGTGGCCGACGACCAGCTTGAGCCGGCCCTTGAATCCATCGTCGGCGCCGCCCGCACGGGCCGAATCGGCGATGGGAAGATCTTCGTTTCAGAGATTCTCGACGTGCTGCGTATCCGCACGGGCGAGACGGGAGCCGCAGCGGTCTAGGCCGCGAGTTTATATTGAGACCAGCAAGGGGATAAATTGCGATGGCCACGGCCAAGGACATTCTGAACGAGATCAAGGAAAAGGACGTCAAGTACGTCGACGTGCGCTTCACCGACATCCGCGGGAAGATGCAGCACGTGACGTTCGACATCGATCTGGTCGATGAAGACTTCCTCACCGACGGCACCATGTTCGACGGCTCGTCGATCGCCGGCTGGAAGGCGATCAACGAAAGCGACATGAAGCTGCGGCCCGACCTGTCGACCGCGATCATCGACCCCTTCTACCAGCAGACCACGCTGTGCCTGTTCTGCGACGTGGTGAACCCCGACACGGGCACCCCCTACGACCGCGACCCGCGCTCGATCGCCAAGGCGGCGCTGAACTTCGTGAAGGCGTCCGGCATCGGCGACACGGTGTTCTTCGGCCCGGAAGCCGAGTTCTTCATCTTCGACGACGTGAAGTGGTCCACGGATCCGCACAACACCGGCTATTCCTATGACGCCAGCGAACTGCCGGTGAACACCAACAAGGCCTATCCGGAAGGCAACATGGGCCACCGGCCCGGCCCCAAGGGCGGCTATTTCCCGGTCAACCCGGTCGACAGCGCCCAGGATCTTCGCGGCGAAATGCTGGCGGTGATGGGCGAGCTGGGCATGAAGCCCGAGAAGCACCACCACGAGGTGGCGCCGGCGCAGCATGAGCTCGGCCTGAAGTTCGACACCATGATCGTCATGGCCGACCGCCTGCAGCTCTACAAGTACGTGATCCACAACGTGGCCGCGGCCTACGGCAAGACGGCGACCTTCATGGCCAAGCCGATGTTCGCCGACAACGGCTCGGGCATGCACGTGCACCAGTCGATCTGGGGCGACGGCAAGCCGCTGTTCGCGGGCGACAAGTACGCCGGCCTGTCGCAGATGTGCCTGTGGTACATCGGCGGGATCATCAAGCACGCCAAGGCGATCAACGCCTTCTCGAACTCGACCACCAACTCCTACAAGCGCCTGGTGCCCGGCTACGAAGCCCCGGTGAAGCTGGCCTACTCGGCCCGCAACCGCTCGGCCTCGATCCGCATCCCGCACGTGGACAGCCCCAAGGGCAAGCGTCTGGAAGCCCGCTTCCCGGACCCGATGGGCAACCCCTACCTGACCTTCACCGCCCTGCTGATGGCCGGCATCGACGGCATCATCAACAAGATCGATCCGGGCGCGCCGCAGGACAAGAACCTCTACGACCTGCCGCCCCGCGAGCAGAAGAAGGTCCCGGAAGTCTGCGGCTCCCTGAAGGAAGCCCTGGACAATCTCGACAAGGACCGCGGGTTCCTGAAGGCCGGCGGCGTCATGAGCGACGACTTCATCGACGCCTACATCGAGCTGAAGATGGAAGAGGTCATGCGCCTCGCCCTCCATCCTCACCCGGTGGAATTCGACATGTATTACAAGTGCTAAGCCGAACAGCTTAGTCTGGAACAGGAAGGGCCGCGGAGTGATCCGCGGCCCTTTTTCATGGACCCTCGCCGCCCGGGCCGGTCGACCGTGTCCGCTATCCGCCAGACAGTCGCCGCCGGCCGCCGCACCCTTCCGCCCATCGAACGCGAAAGGAAGAGCCATGGCGACCATCCGCAAGGAACTGGATATCGAAGCCCCCGCCGAGCACGTGTGGAAGGCCTTGGCCGACTTCTACGCCGTCCACACCCGGGTGGCGCCCGGCTTTCTGACCGCTCTGGAGGCGGAGGACGGGGCGCGCGTGGTGACCTTCGCCAACGGATCCGTGGCCCGCGAGATCCTGGTGGATTGCGACCATGAGCATCGCCGGCTGGTCTACACCATCCCCAGCGCGCGGCTGACCGCGCACAGCGCGTCGTTCCAGGTGTTTCCGAGGGGCGACGGCGCCTGCCACGTCACCTGGCTCACCGACATGTTGCCGAACGACATGGCCCCCTACATCGACGGCCAGATGTCGGAGGGCGTCAAGGTGATGGGCGAGACCCTGGCCGCGAAGCCCGGGGGCTGACCTCCTCGGTCAGCTCCGCTGCGATATCCACCAGTGGACGACGAAAGCCACGGCGGCGGGCGCGGCGTAGGACGCCATGATCAGCCAGGGAGAGTGGATCTCCGGCGGCAGAGCCGACGCGACCAGCCCGCCCAGGGCGACCACGATGAAGATGGTCGCGGCCGAGCCTGCGACCATGACGACCTCACGCGGAATCTGCCGCGGACGTGAAACGGACGCGCCTTGAGTGGTGTTGCGCATTCTATGTTCCCTTCCCGATGGCGGCCGATGCGTCTTTGTCGGTCTTGCGCCTCCGTCATGGACGGTAAGACACAGTCGGTTCGCCGTAGAACGATGGTCGCCGTAAATTGGGAACGTGGCAAGAGGCTTGCGGTTGCAGGCCGCCGCCCGCCAACGACACGGCTTGCGGATCAGGGCCTGTTGGTCTCATACGAGCCCCCCCGAATCGCCGCTATGCTCCAAAGATGTCCAAGGCCCCTCCCCAAGCCTCCCTTTTCGACGATGCGCTGAACCCGACGCCCGCCGCGCCGCTGGCCGAAAGCCATGAGCCACGCCCGGCGTCCGCCGTCGGCGGCTACTCCGCCAAGGACATCGAAGTCCTCGAGGGGCTGGAGCCGGTGCGCAAGCGTCCGGGCATGTACGTCGGCGGCACCGACGAGCGCGCCCTGCACCACCTCTTCGCCGAGGTGCTCGACAACGCCATGGACGAGGCCGTGGCCGGCCACGCCAAGCTGATCGAGGTCGCTCTCGACGCCGACGGCATGCTGACGGTCAAGGACGACGGCCGCGGCATCCCTGTCGACCCGCACCCCAAGCATCCGGGAAAGTCGGCCCTGGAAGTGATCATGACCGTCCTGCACTCGGGCGGGAAATTCTCGGGCAAGGCCTACGAGACCTCGGGCGGTCTGCACGGCGTCGGCGTGTCGGTGGTCAACGCCCTGTCCGAGCGGGTGGAAGTGACGGCCTTCAAGGACGGGTTCGAATGGCGCCAGGCCTTCACCCGCGGCAAGGCCATCGGCGGCATCGAGAAGCTGGCCGCCACCAAGAAGCACGGCACCAATATCGCCTTCGCCCCCGACCCGGTGATCTTCGGCGAGGGCGTGGCCTTCAAGCCGGCCCGGCTCTACCGGATGGCGCGGTCCAAGGCCTATCTGTTCGGCGGGGTCGAGATCCGCTGGAAATGCGATCCCTCGCGAATCCAGGACCAGACCCCGGCCGA
>DASUIJ010000126.1:0-2165 GCA_036279815.1 Phenylobacterium sp.
TGGGGGTGAGCCAGGCTTCGATGGCGAGGCCGAGCTCGGCGGAGAGGCCGCGCATGGCGGTCAGCGCCTCGCAGCCCTCGATCAGCGGATCGCGCGCCCGGATTTCGGGGCTCATGGCTTCGTAGAGCAGGCCCTCGCGCAGGCCGAAGGCGGAGATCACCACCTTCTCGACGCCCAGCCGCTCGATCAGGGCGTCCAGCACCACGGCGGCGTAGGGCAGGGTGTCGAACCGTTTCTTGGACAGGCCCTCGATGCCTTCCAGGGAATTGCGGGACTGCCGGGCGACGAACCGGGAGACGTCGACCGCGTCGGCGCGGCTCATCTCGTACTGGTGGGCCACGTGCAGCGGATAGTCGGCCATGGCCATGTGCAGCAGGCCGAGATTTCGCCAGGCGCCGCCGACAGCGTGGAACTCCCGGCTGGCGAAGCGGTCGCCCAGGGGCTTGAGCGCCCGGTCGGCGGCGCGCCGGACCCGGTCGATCTCGATGGGGCGCGGGGCCCCGAGCGCGAAGGGGCCGAGCGGCAGGGAGACGCCGTCGCGGGCCCCCGCCAGTCGGATGAGCTCAAGGCTGGAGCCGCCGAGGTCGCCCACCACTCCGCCGGCGTCGGGCTGGCCGGCGATGACGCCCTTGGCCGCGTAACGGGCCTCCTCTTCCCCTGAGAGCACGCGGACCTTCAGTCCGGTCTGGGTGCTCACGGCGTTCAGGAAGGCCGGGGCGTCGCGGGCCTCGCGCACCGCGGCGGTGGCGACGACGGAGACGTTCTCCGCAGGCCAGCCCTCGAGCACCACGCGGAACCGGCGCAGGGCCGCGAGCGCCGTGGCGACGCCCTGGGGCGAGAGCTTTCCGGTGGCGGGGAGGTCGCGGCCTAAGCCGGCCAGGGCCTTCTCGTTGAACACGGTCCAGATGGCGCGGCCTTCCAGCCGGTAGATCACCAGGCGGACGGAATTGGAGCCGATGTCGATGACCGCGGCCTGACGCCCGCCCTCATGGAGCGACGCGTCGGCGGACAGCGGGCCGGACTCGCCCCGGGTACTGGGGGTGCTATCCGCGCGAGGCCACATGATCGATCGCGCGCGGCATGTCCTTCACCTTCTGCCCCCGGCCCGAGAGGCTGGGATTGGTCATGAAGAACTCCTGCGCGGAGAAGGCGCCGGGGTGGTCCCATGACGGGTCCCGGGTATAGCGGCCCTGGGCGTCGAGCGTCCAGCTTTGCGCTTCGTCCTTGAGGTTGGCGACCATGATCTGCTGAAGCACCTGCTGGTGCACGGTGGGATTCTCCACCGGGGTCAGGGCCTCGACCCGCCGGTCCAGGTTGCGCGGCATCCAGTCGGCGGACGAAATGAACACCCGCGATTCCGCCGAGGGCATGGGCGCGCCGTTGGCGAAGGCGACGATGCGGGCGTGTTCCAGGAAGCGGCCGACGATCGACTTGACCAGAATGTTCTCGGACAGGCCCGGCACGCCCGGGCGCAGGCAGCAGATGCCGCGGATCACCAGTTCGATGGAGACGCCGGCCTGGCTGGCCACGTAGAGGGCGTCGATCAGCTCGGGATCGACCAGGGCGTTCAGCTTGGCCCAGATCGCGGCCGGCTTGCCCGCCCGGGCGTTGTCGGCCTCGTGGGTGATCAGCCGCAGCAGGTCCGACTTCATGGTGACCGGCGAGAAGGACAGCTTCTCCAGCTGGTCGGGACGGGCGTAGCCGGTGATGTAGTTGAACAGCCGGGCGCTGTCGCGGCCCAGCGCCGGGTCCGTCGTGAACAGCGACAGGTCAGTATAGATGCGCGCCGTGAACGGGTGGTAGTTGCCGGTCCCGAAGTGGCAGTAGGTGCGCAGGGTGTCGCCTTCCTTCCGCACCACCATCGAGAGCTTGGCGTGGGTCTTGTACTCCACGAAGCCGAAGACCACGTGGACGCCGGCGCGCTCCAGGTCGCGGGCCCATTTGAGGTTGGCCTCCTCGTCGAACCGGGCCTTGATCTCCACCAGGGCGGTGACGTTCTTGCCGTTTTCCGCCGCCTCGATCAGGGCCGCGACGATCGGGCTGTCGGACGAGGTGCGGTACAGGGTCTGCTTGATCGCCAGGACGTTGGGGTCGCGCGCAGCCTGGCGCAGGAACTGGACCACAACGTCGAAGCTCTCGAACGGGTGGTGGACCAGGATGTCCTT
>DASUIJ010000127.1:0-8626 GCA_036279815.1 Phenylobacterium sp.
GCGTCTCCCGCGCCAGGCCCGGAAGCTTGAACAGGCCGTCGAACCGGCCCTCGCTGCTGCGCGTCAGGGGGTCGCCCGAGGCGCTGCGGGCCTGCAGTTCATCCAGGAATCCGCCGCGGTACTCCGCGTGACGGACGCTGAACGAGGTAGCCCTGATGCGTCCGGTCGCCGCCAGGGCGACGGCGGATCCGCCCTCGCTGTCTCCGGCGACGTCGCCCAGCACCGCCATACCGGCGAGACTGGACCGCAGGCCGAACGTGGCGAGCTGCCGGGTCTCGTCGGCCCTGGGCGTGAACTGGCCCAGGCCCGCGGACAGGGTCAGGTTGGTCGCCAGGCCGTAGTCGACCGCCCCGGCCACCCGCCAGTGTCCGGCTCCTGGACCGCCGCCCGCCGGGGCCTGGCCCCGGCCCACCTCGATCAGGTCCACGCCCTCCTCGACCGCGCCGAAGCGCACGACGGAGCGGCCCTTGGCCAGCAGGCCGCCGCCGAAGTTCAGGCGCCGCACTTCCTCGCGCTTCTCGCCGCGCGGACCGTAGAAGACCAGGCGCAGCGTGTTCAGTCCGTAGGACAGCGGGACGTCCTTGAACTCGTAGCGGCCGTCCACCGGCGTGGTCTGGGAGCCGAGCAGGAGTTCGTTGAGATAGAACTCCACATCCCATCCGAGTTGCAGTTCGCCCCGGACGTCGATGCGGCCCAATACGCTGGGCTGTTCGATCGGCTCCGAGGTCATGTAGAGGCCGCGCCCGCCCGCACCGCGGGCGCCGAGCGCAAGGGCGGGCGTGAAGACGTCGCCGATCCCGGCCCGGGTCGCGTGCAGGGGGCCGATGCCCCCCTCCGGGTCCTTGCGCTCCAGCAGCGCCCGCACCTGGCTGAGCTCGCCGCGCTCGTCCGAACCGGCATAGAGCTGCGCGCCGGCATAGAGCAGGTCCCCGGCCAGCCGCGCCTGGTACTGCCGGGTCGTTCCGGTCGCGCCGTTGCCGCCATTGACGCTGAGCACGAGGTCCGCGGACGGCGGAGTGAACAGGGTGTAGGGCGTGGCCACCTGCAGCACGTCTTCGACCTGGGGCCCGGCGCCCAGGCCCGTCCTGGCGCGCTCGCGGGCGAGCCGTTCCTGAAACGGGAACGGCGTCAGCGGCGTGATCGCCAGGCTGAGCGCGCTGATGTCCGCCCGGACCTTCATCGGGAACAGCTGCTCCAGCAGGTCCGAACGGACGTAGATCTCGTCCTTGACGAACACCGCCTGGCCGCGGTCGAGGCGGAACGTCCGCCCCTGGGCCGTCGCGGTTCCCGCCACCAGGTCGACCACCACCACATGGTCGGGAGACAGCGCCCAGCCTTCCGCGCGTCCGTCGGGCGGCGAGACGATCACCGCCAGGTCGAGCAGGCGGGACAAGGCGCCCAGCGGCACGTAGACCCCTGCCCGCGAGGCGTAGGCGTCTATGGAGTCCGTCACCACGACGTCGCCGGCGCGAACCTCGAGCAGGACGAAGTCGTCAGGGCTGAACGGGGTGGAGAGGGGAGCCGGACCGCCGCCTCCGGAATCGACGGCCCCGGCGGGATCGGCCGCGACGATGGGATCCGCCGACGCGTTCCCCGCCAGGGCCGCGATCAGCGGGATCGCAGCCCACCACAGGGACCGGCTCATGGGACGGCGATATGGCCCGTCGCGAGCACCACGCCCGGCTGGGTGTCGTCGTCGCGCAGGACCACCGTCAACGCCGCGCCATGCGCGGGCAGGCTGGTGAGCTGCACGGTGACCTGGCGCCGATCGACCTCGGGATAGACCCCGACCCCGCGGATCGCGCCCAGGATTTCGTTCTTGGGTCCGCCGCGCACCTCGACGTCGCCGAACACCGAACTCGCCCCCAGGCGGGTCAGGTCCATGCTCACCAGGGCCGTCGGCTTGGCGGGTCCGCCGGCGCCGGGCGCCTCTTCGCGGACCTGGTAGCGGAGGTTCTCGACGCCCGCCTTCACGTCCGCGGGGCCCTGCCGGACGATCACCGGGATGCTGAGGCTGAAGAGGGCGTTGATGCGCACCGCCAGCGCTCCGGGCTCAAGCCCGGCGACCGCCTGTTCGGCGGTCACGCCGGTGTCCTCGGGCGGCACGACGGTGACGGTGAGGTGGGTGCGGTACTCACCCGCAGCGAGGTCGGCGGGGCGAAGCACCCGCAGGCGCACGACCTGGCTGGCCCGGGGCTGCAGGGTCACCCGGCGAGGCGTGAAGGTGACCATCGGCCTGGCCGACTTCACGGCGGCGGCGATCCCGGATCTGGCCGGGTCCTTCATGGCTTCATCCACCGCGATGATGCTGCCGTCCGGGAACATCGCCCGGTCCACCAGCGCCACGCTGTAGGTGGCGGGCGCGTCGCCCTGGTTGAAGACGAAGACCGTCGCGCTGCGGCCGTTCGCGTCGAACACGATCCGCTTGGGCGAAACGTTCAGGTCCGCGCCCGCCTGCGCCGATGCGACCGCGGGCGAAAGGATCAGGGCGGCCAGGACCAGGGCCGCAAGGCGTCGAAGCGTCAGCACCATGGAATTCGTCGCCCCCAGCTCTGCGGCAAGCCTAACGCTGCCGGCTTTCCACAAAGTGAAATCCGGCCGGCTCGGTCGGCCGGCGCGCGAACGCACCGGCCGTTGAGGGCTGCGCACTGCGGGCCGGGGCCCGGTTGGCTCAGTTATAGGTGGCGGTCACGTTGAACGAACCCAGATAGGCGCCCGACGCCGTGGTGTCGTCCACCGGGATCGACCCGCCGATATTCACCACCTTAGAGCCAGGCGACCCAAGCGAGCCGCCGAGGGTCTGGGTGCCGTTGAGAACGTCCTGGCTGGTGGTCACCAGGATGCTGTTGGCGCCGCTGGTGACGCTGAAGCTGGCGGGAACGGCCAGGGTGAAGAGCTGGCCGCCTTCGCCGTCGACCGTGAACTGGGCCGCCTGAGGCGCGTCGCCGCTGGCCAGGCCCACCGCGTTCACGGTGGAACGCGCACCGGCGGTGGAGACCGTGGCGGAACCCGTGCCGCTGGACGGACGCACGATGTTGCCGAACTTCAGGTCGGCGTTCTTCGTCACCGTGATCGGCTGGAAGATGGTCACCGAGCCCGAGCCGGACTCGGTGTCGGTCGCTTGCGCGAGCGCCGGAGACGCGGCTCCCGCCAGAAGGAGCGCGGCGAGGGCGCCCTTGATGATGATCTTCATTGTCTAACCCTCAGACAGTTGTCTCTGAGGAGCGGCGTGCCCCCCGGCGCTGGGCCACATGGCCAGCTCACCGCCAGAAAACCTTAACGACGCTTTACGCCACAAGTCCCATATGGGGGATGCTGAGTGGTCTTCGCGCCAGTATTTGCAGGTTTCCGACAGTAGAGACGCCCTGGGCGCCGGTCGACGGCGAGACATCACCCAGATTGAGCCTATCGGCGACCTTGCAGAACCGGGCTCAGGCCGCCCCGTAGGCGTCCCGCTCCAGGGTCTTCAGCAATCCCAGGACCTCGGGATCGGCGAAGGGCAGCAGCTGGGTCATCAGCACCCCGGCCTTCCCCGCCGCCGGATCGGCCCAGTAATAGGTATTGGCCAGTCCCGCCCAGGCCAGGGTCCCGGCGCTGCGCCCCTCGTCGGTCGGCTCCGGCGTGACCATGGTGGCCAGGCCGTGGCCGGTGGCCATCTGCGGATAGGGGTCGAAGTCGTTGCTCATGGTCGGCAGGGACGACCGGATGAACCCGGCGCGGTGCGGCCCGGTCTGGCTGTCGGCCAGGCTTCGCGCGGTTTCCGCAGACAGCACCTGGCGGCCGTCGATCCGCCCCTCGCCCAGCAGCATCCGCAGGAACCGCCCGTAGTCGCGGGCGGTGCTGTGCAGACCGCCGCCGCCCGACAGCACTTCCGGGTTGGGCGGCAGGCCGAACGGGATCGGCATGAGCGTCCCGTCGGGACCGCGCATGTGCATGGAGGCCTTGCGCGCCTCCTGCTCGGCGCTCAGCGCGAAACCGGTGTCGGACATGCCCAGAGGCCGGAACAGGTGTTCGGACAGATAGGCGTCCAGCCGCTGGCCGCTGGCCGCCTCGATGGCGATCCCCGCCCAGTCGATGCCGATGCCGTAGATCCATCCCTGGCCGGGGTCGAACATCAGCGGCTGCCGATGCGCCGCCCGGGCGCCCGAGTTGGGATCCGGCGCGCCGGTGGCCTGGCTGTAGGCCAGCAGCTCGGGGCTGGTGAACGCATAGGCGAACCCCGAGGTGTGGGTCAGCAGCTGGCGCAGCGTCACCGCGCCCTTGGCCGGGCGCAGCACCGGCTGGCCGTCATCGCCGGCGCCCTCCAGCACCTGGAGGTCCTTCAGGTCGGGCAACAGCTCGGAAAGATCGCCGTCCAGGGTGAGCTTGCCTTGCTCCACGAGCTGCAGCGCCGCCACCGACACCACCGCCTTGGTCATCGAGGCGATCCAGAACAGGGTCTGCGGGTCCATCTGCGGCTCGGCGCCCATGGCGCGCAGTCCCGCCGAATATTCGTAGGTCACCCCGTCCCGGTCGGCGACCAGCGCCACGGCGCCGGCGATCCGGCCGCCGGCCACCGCCGCGCCCAGCGCGTCCTCGAACCTGGAATACATGTGCCGCTCCCGGAAATGCCGGGGTTTCAGGCCCCCGGCGCCATCTTCAGCACGATGTAGCGCCCGGCGCCACCGACGAATAGATGCCTGATTTCCAAGTCTATTTTGACGCTGCGGAAGCCTTGCGCCGGGTCCGGGCGGCTCGGCGGCGCCGCTATGCAGTCTTGTCGCATCCGGAGCGGGCGCAGGTCGAGGCGCGACAACCCGAAGTTCGCCGCCTTGCTCGACGATGCTTCCGGCCGCGCACAAAGCCTCGCCTGCGAAGCGAACCGGAGCTTGACGCCGGCCGGTTCAGCCCATCCCCTGGCGGATATTTCTTTCGATATTGCACAAGCGCCGAACCTACGGCGCGGGAGGATTGCCTGGCATGTCACCGTCCAAGATCGACGGCCCCTTACCCCTCCGCACCAAGTTCGCGTTCGGCGTCGGGTCTGCTGCGGAGACGCTCGCGCTCCTCAGCGTCAGTTCCTTCGCCATGCTGTACTACAATCAGGTCCTGGGGCTTCGCGCCGACCTGGCGGGCCTGGCGATTTCCGCCAGCCTGATCCTGGACGGTTTCGCCGATCCGATCGTGGGCGCGCTGTCGGACCGGACCCGGTCGCGGTTCGGCCGCCGCCACGGCTACATGTTCGCCGCGCCGCTGTTCATCGGCGCCGCCCTCATCGGCGTCTTCAATCCCGCCGCGGGCCTTGGGCAGCTGGGCCTGTTCCTGTGGTTCACCGGCTCGGTGGCCCTGCTGCGCATCTGCATGAGCGTCTACCACACCCCTCACCTGGCCTTGGGCGGCGAGCTCTCGACCGACTATACCGAGCGCTCCAAGATCATGAGCTGGAACAACTTCTTCGCCTGGGCGGGCGGAGCGCTGACCAGTTTCTTCGCGCTTCGGTTCGTGTTCAAGGCGACGCCGGAATACCCGCGCGGGCTGCTCAACCCCGCGCCCTATTCCCCGTTCTCCATCGCCTGCGCCATCCTCGCCGTGACGATTCTGTTCGCCTCGGCCTGGTTCACCCGCGACCAGATCGCGCGCCTGCCCAAGCCGCCGGCCCATCTTCCGAAACTGAGCCCGTTCGAGTTCCTCAAGGACCTCGGCCAGGCGATGTCGAACCGCAACTATCTGTGGCTGCTGATCGGCTACTTCTTCCTCAGCATGATGATCGGGCTCCGCACGGGCCTGCATCTCTATGTGAACACCTACTTCTGGCAGCTGAAGAGCGAGGAGATCGCCCTCTTCGTCATCGGCAGCTTCGCCGGATACGCGTCCGGCTTCCTGTTCTCGGCGCGCCTGCACGGCCGCTTCGACAAGCGCCGGACCATCATCGCCTCCACCCTGACCTATGCTGTCGCCCCGGCGGTTCCGATCACCCTGGGCCAGATGGGCCTGCTCAGCCACGACACCCCCGGCCTGCTGGCCATGCTGATCGGCTTCTCGGTCATCAGCTACGGGGCGGTCAGCATCGCGGCGATCACCATCCTGTCGGCGCTCGCCGACGTCGCGGACCAGAACGAGCTGAAATACGGGGTGCGCCAGGAAGGGGTGCTCTATTCGACCCGCGCCCTGGCCGCCAAGGTGGACCAGGCGATCGGAGCCGCCCTGGCCGGCTTCGCCCTCACCATCATCAACTTCCCCGCCAAGGCCCACCCGGGCCAGGTGCCTCACGAGGTCGTCTGGAACCTGGCGCTGTTCGACGGGGTCCTGGCCACCATCCCAGGGGTCATCGCCGCCTTCTTCTACGCCCGCTACGGCATCACCCGCAGGTCCTACGAAGAGACCCGCCTGGCCCTGCTCGCCCGCCGCGATGCGGCGTCGGGGGCGACCAGGGCTCCCGCCGCGACCTCTGTGGAAGACCGCCTGCCCGAGGGGGCGGCGCCGACCTCCGGGAAGGCCTGAACCCGCCGGCTACAGCCCCAGCACCATCTTGGCCATGATGTTGTGCTGGATCTCGTTGGACCCGGCATAGATCGAGGTCTTGCGGTAGTTGAAGTATTGGGGCGCCAGCGTGGCCGCGTAGTCCGGCCCGGCCCGGGGCTCGTTCCGCTCGCCGCGGATCTCGGCCCAGGTGTCGCGGACGAAGGGCTGGCCGTAGATGCCGGCCGCCTCCAGCGCCAGTTCGGTGATCGTCTGCTGGGCCTGGGAGCCTTCCAGCTTCAGCATCGACGAGGCCGCGCCCATCGCCTCGCCCGCCGTCCTGGCCGCGAACATGCGCAGCTCGGTGGCGTTGAGCGCGTCGACCTTGATCTGGGTCTCCGACAGCTTCTTGCGGAAGTCCGGGTCGTCCAGCATCCGCCGGCCGCCGTCGGAGGGCTCCAGCGACGCGATCTTCTTCACCTTGGCCAGCTGGTTGGTCAGCCCGGGCGCGTAGGCGTTGCCCCGCTCGAACTGGAGCAGGTACTTGGCGTAGGTCCAGCCCTGTCCCTCCTCGCCGATCCGGTTGACCACCGGGACCCGCACGTTGTCGAAGAAGACCTGGTTGATCTCCTGGTCGCCCTCAGGCGGCCCGTCCAGGGTCGGCAGCGGCACGATGTTGATCCCCGGCGTCTTCATGTCCAACAGCAGGAAGCTGATCCCCATCTGCCGGATCGGCTCGTTGCTGGTGCGCACCAGGCAGAACATCCAGTCGGCCCACTGGGCGTAGGTCGTCCAGATCTTCGAACCGTTCAGGACATAGTGATCGCCGTCGCGCTCCGCCTTCATCGACAGGGAGGCGAGGTCGGACCCCGAGCCGGGCTCGGAATAGCCCTGGCACCACCAGACGTCGGTCGACAGGATCTTGGGCAGGTGCTGGGCCTTCTGCTCCGGGGTCCCGAAGGCCATGATCACCGGCGCGCACATGCGCAGCCCCATGTTCGAGGTGGACGGCGCGCCCGCCAGGGCCATCTCCATGTCGAAGATGTACTTCTTGCCGTGCCCCCAGCCGGTGCCGCCGTATTCGGTCGGCCAGTCGGGCGCGATCCAGCCCTTGTCGTTCAGCCGCTTGAGCCAACGGACCTGGCCCGCCTTGTCGATGTGGCCGTTCTTCGACTGGGCGGCGCGCGCCCGCATGTCGTCGTCGAAGGCCTCGGCGATGAAGGCGCGAACCTCCTCGCCGAAGGCGAGATCCTCAGCTGAGAAGTCCAGGTCCATGGCTGCGTGCTCCTACTCGACGCCGTCGAGGTATTCGATCTCGGGACGGCCGCCCATGGTCGGGCCCATCTTGGCGCCGGCGGCCTTGAAATAGTCGGTCTGGCCGTGATGGGCGAGCGCGTCCTGGTCCTTGTAGAGTTCCAGCACCTTGTAGACCTGCGGGTCGGTGCGGCTCTTGGTCAGCTGATAGGCCAGGTTGCCGGGCTCGTTGGCCCGCACCGTCTTGGCGAGCTCGGTGAACACCGCCTCGAACTCTGCGTTCTTGCCCTCGGCGACCTTCAAGGTCGCGATCACGCCGATCATGCCGTTCTCTCCCAACGTTTGTTTGAAAGGGACGGTAGAGGCCCAGCCGAACGGCGGCAAGTCAGAACGTCGGCGGTCGCTTCGCCATGACGAGCGGCGTGGGTTTCGGCGGATGACGGGACGGTTCGGAAGGGCGAAAGCCCTAGCGGCGCTCGTTCCAGCCGTAGGCGACCCAGTGATGGCCGCCCATGTTCCGGGCCTCGATCACGCCATCCTCGCGACGGGCGTTGACGGTCCGCTTGGCGCGGAGCGCCAGGCCCGCCAGGCCCAGCAGAGCCGAAGACATCACCGCGATCACCACCACGGTGGCGGCGGCGAACAGGGCCAGGACGGCGCCGATGGCGACCGCGGCCGTGGTGGCGAGCGCACCGCCCAGCATCGCGAAGCTGCGCAGCGCGGAACCGTGTTTGCGGGCGAATTCGCTGACCATGGCGTCCTCTTAACCGCAACCTTTCGGAAGGGTGAATTGATATTTCGGCCGGGCGATCCCCGCCGTCAACTCAGTTACGCGCACAATTGTGGTTTCGACGCGTCACGCCACGCCTTCGAGCGCCATATCGCGGCGTTCGCGCATGATCGTGTCGAAGGCGGCGTTGATCGCCGCGGCCTT
>DASUIJ010000128.1:0-12618 GCA_036279815.1 Phenylobacterium sp.
GCCGTTGGCCGCGTTGAACGCGTCAGCGGTCGTCAGAGCCGTACCGAACTCGACGTAGGTGGTGGCGCTACCCACCAGCGTGCCGTTGAGCGAGATCGTGTCCGAACCGGTGGTGAAGTCCGCGATCGAGTCGGCCGTGGCGACAGTCGCCCCGGTGTCACCGGTCGTGAAGCGGAACGCGTCGTCACCAGCGCCGCCGGTCAGGGCGTCTTGGCCCGCACCGCCGGAGATGATGTCGGCGCCGCCGCCGCCCACGATGGAGTCGTTACCCGCGCCGCCAGCGATGCTGTCGGCGTTGGCGCCGCCAGTGATCGAGTCGTCGCCGGCGTCACCGAACGCCTGGCCGCTGCCGGTCAGGGAGATGGTGTCGCTGCCGTCACCGCCATTGATGGTGTCGGAACCCGCACCGCCGGTGATCACGTCGTCGCCGGCGCCGCCATTGGCTTGGGCGTTGCCCGCACCAACGGTGATGGCGTCGTTGCCGTCGCCGCCCGAGAGCGAGTCCGTGCCGGCGCCGCCGAGGATGGTGTCCGTGCCGGCGTCGCCGGAAACGGTCGCCGCCGAGGCGTCGTGACCCGACAGGTCGAGCCTGTCATTGCCGTCGCCACCGGCGACCACATCCTTGCCGGCCGCATCCGTCACGGTGTCGTTGCCGACGCCGCCCGAGATGTTGTCGGCGCCACCGCCACCGATGATCGAGTCGTTACCCGCATCGCCGCCGAGCGTCGCCGCATCGGTGCCGTGGCCGGTAAGATCGATCGTGTCGCTGCCGTCGCCGCCCGAGATGACGTCCTTGCCGGCGGTGCCGCCAGTGATGGAGTCGTCGTCCGCGCCGCCCGAAACGGTATCAGCGGCGGTGCTGCCGGTGATCACGTCGTTACCGGCGTCGCCGGTGACGGAGTTCGCGCCGGTGGAGCCGGCCACGGAGATGGTGTCGACACCGTCGCCGCCAGCGATAGTCGCGCTGCCGGCGCTGGAGATGTTGTCGTCACCCAGGTCGCCGAAGATGATGTCGGCGCCGCCGCCGCCCACGATGGTGTCGGTGCCCTGACCGCCCAGAAGGGTGTCATTGCCCGTACCGCCGGTGACCGCGTCGTTGCCGAGATTGCCGTGGGCGTAGTTGTTGCCGTTGCCCGTGGTGATCTGGTCATCGCCTTGACCGCCGAGCAGGGTGTCGTTGCCACCCAGAGCGGAGATCGTGTCGGTGCCGGCATTGCCTTGGGCGGTGTTGTTGCCCGCGTCGAGGGAGATCGCGTCGTTGCCTGCGCCGCCAATGACCGCGTCGGCGTCGGTGCTGCCGGTGAACTGGTCATCGCCCGCGCCGAGATCGACCGTGTCAGCGCCACCGGTGCTGGACACGGTGTCGTCGCCGCCCCCGGCCGTCACGTTGTCGGCGCCAGCGCCGGTCGTGATCGTGTCGCCGTCAGCGCCACCGGTGATGGTGTCGTTGCCCGCGCCGCCGTCCAGAACGTTGGCGCCGTCGCCGCCGTTCAGGTTGTCGTCGCCGTTGCCGCCCGTGAGGGTGTCAACCGAGCTGTCCGCGCCCACGAGGGTGTCGTTGCCGTCACCGCCGTCGAGGTTGTCAGCGCCGAGGTCGCCGCTCAGGTAGTCGTTGCCGGCCGCGCCGAGGATCGTGTCGTTGTCTTGACCGCCCAGCAGGGTGTCAGACTCGGAACCGCCGGTGATGCTGTCGACGCCGATGTTGCCGTTGGCGAAGTTGAGGCCATCGCCGACGGCGATGTTGTCGCTGCCCTGGCCGCCGTAGATCGAGTCGTTGCCCGCGCCGCCGTCAAGGGAGTCGTCGCCCTTGTTGCCTTGGATGAAGTCGTTGCCGGCGCCGCCAGCGAAGCTGTCGATGCCGTCGTTGCCGAACAGGCCGTCACCCTTGGCGGTGCCGGTGACCGTGTCGGAGCCGGTCGCGCCGGCGTAGAACATCGAATCATCGGGCAGAGCGATCTGGCCGACGATGTTGCCCTTGCCCTGAAGGGCGGTGCTGAACACAACCGTACGACCGCCGAAGGTCACGATGGTGGCTGCGGGCGTCGTATCCGGGAAGGTCGGCGGGCCGCGGAAGGTCGTCGAGACCTGGTTCCCGGTCGCCGAGGCGGTGCTGAAAGTCAGAGTATCCGTGCTCGAGAACGCCAACGCCTGGGCGTCGGTAATCGTCTCGAATGTGTAGTTAGCCATGCTTCTCTCCAGTCTGTGTCACATGGACCCCTGAAACGCCTGGCCACCATTTCCTTGAAACGGAGCGGTCCCAGCGGTCCTTATCCCTGCCACAACATGGTCGTGGCGCAGGTTAAACGAGCCCTAGGGAGACGTATCGGAACCGAGGATGATGCGCAACAGCAAAAACGGCGCGAAAGCCCATGCCCGCCGGGGCCTGATGCGTGGTTGCAACGCCCCGCGTCAGCCCTCGCGCATCGCGTCCCGAAGGGTGTCGGTCAAGGGGCTGATGATGTAGCTCAGAACGGTCTTCTTGCCGGTCGTGATCATCGCCTGGGCGGGCATGCCGGGGGTGATCACGGCGCCCTTGGGCAGCTTGGCCAGCTCGGCCGGCGAGATCTTCAGGTCGGCCCGGAAATAGCCCTCGCCGGTCTTCTGGTCGTTGAGCTGGTCCGCCGAGACATTGGTCACGACGGCCTCGATCGGCGACACCTTGCGGTAGTTGAAGGCGGTCAGGCGCACCCGCGCCTTCATGCCCGGACGGACGTCGTCGATGTCGGTCGGCTTCAGGCGCACCGAGATGATCAACGGGGCGTTGGCGGGAACGATGTTCATCAGCAGCTCGCCGGCGCCGATGATGCCGCCGACGGTAAATTGCGTAAGATCAAGCACATAGCCATCCACCGGCGACCGAACCAGGGTGCCGGCCAGCATCTGGCGCGCGGCGGTCAGCTTGGGGCTGGCGTCGGAATAGCCGGTCTGCATCTGGCGCAGGCCCTCGGCCGCCTGGCTGACCCGCTCTTCGCGCTGGGCCACCATCTGCAGGCGGGTCTCGCCCTTCTGCTCGCTCAGGCGGGTCATGTTCCCGAGCAGCTCGCCCTTGCGTCCGGCCAGGTCGGCCAGGGAGCGCTGGTAGCGCAGGATCAGGGTCTTGGGCGCATAGCCCTTCTCGAACAGGGTCTGGTAGCCGGCCAGCTCCTGCTTGGTCAGGTCGATGCTCTCGTTGGTGGCGTCGATCTGGGCCTTCACGCCGCCGATCTGGGCGTCGATCTGCTGGATCCGCTGTTCCAGGACGTCGTTCTGGCTCTCGAAGAACTGCAACCGGGTGGTGAACAGGAACTGCTGGTCGCGGATCACCGTGGCGACCCGCGGGTCACTGATTCGCGCGGTCAGATCGGCCGGAAAATCGATGCTGCGCTTGCCGGTTGATTCGGCGGCGAAACGGGCCATCTGGGCCTCGTACGAATCGACCTGGCTCTGCAGCACGTCGACCGAGGCGCGGGGTTGCACGTCGTCCATGACCAGCAGCACCTGGCCGGCGGCCACATGCTGTCCTTCATGAACCGGGATCGCCTTCACGGTGCCGCCGGCGAGGTGGCGGATGGTCTTGCGGTTGGCTTCCACCCGCACGACGCCCGGGGCCATGACCGCTCCGGTGAGCGGCGCCAGGGCGGCCCACAGGAAGATGCCGATCACGAACACGCCGACGATCCAGGAGCCCACAACCATGGGCCGCTTCATGCGGCGCTCGATGTCGGGGTCCAGCGCCTGGTCGCCCATGCGGAACGAGGGCGTCACATAGGGCTTGAGCGGCTTGAAATCGATCTTCATGGGATTGAGGTCGAGTTTCATCGGCCGGCCTCCACAGCCCGCAGGGTCGGACCCGGCGCGAACTTGGCCATCACGGCCTCCCGCGGGCCGAACATTTCCATCCGCCCGTCGCGCATCACCAGCATCTTGTCGGCGGAGCGGAAGATGGTGGGCTTGTGCGAGACCAGGACGATGGTCGCGCCGCCGGCCTTCAGGGTGTCGAGCGCGGCCATCAGCGCCTCTTCGCCCTCGGCGTCGAGGCTGGCGTTGGGCTCGTCGAGGACGATCAGCCGGGGCTGGCCGAGCAGGGCGCGGGCGAGGCCCACCCGCTGTCGCTGGCCGGCGGAGAGCACGTGGCCGCTGTCGCCCAGGTCGGTGTCGTAGCCGTTGGGCAGGCGCAGGATCAGCTGGTGCACGCCGGCGACCTGGGCCGCCCACACCACGTCGGCGTCTTCCACGCCCGGGCGGAAGCGGGCGATGTTGTCCCGGATGGTTCCGGAGAACAGTTCGGTGTCCTGGGGCAGGTAGCCCACGTTGACGCCGAAATCGGTCCGGTCCCAGCTATAGACGTCGGCGCCGTCCAGGCGGACCGTGCCGTTGGTCGCCGGATAGATGCCGACCAGCAGGCGCGACAAGGTCGACTTGCCCGCGCCGGACGGGCCGATGATGCCCAGCATCTCGCCGGGCTCTAGCCGGAAGTTGATCCCCTGCAGGACGTAGCGGTTGGCGCCGGCGGGCGCGAAGTTGACGCCCTCGACCGTCAGCAGGCCCGACGCCTTGGGCAGGCTCATGCTGGCCTTCTCGGGCTGATAGCCCTCGAACAGCAGCATCAGCCGGTCATAGGCGCGGGTGCCGTTCATCAGCGGATCCCAGGACGCCACCAGGCGCTCGATCGGTTGCAGGGCCCGGGCGCCCAGGATCATGTTGGCGAACAGCAGGCCCGAGTGGATCTTGCCCTCGATCACCAGGTAGGCGCCGATGGCGATGATCAGCACCTGGATCGCCTGGCGCGCGAATTTGGAATAGTTGGACAGGACGCTGGCCCGCTCGCTGGCGACCGAGCTCTTGTCCATGGTCACGGAGCGGAAGCCGGCCCAGCGGGCGCCCAGCGACTCCACCATGCCCATGGCCCGAACCGCCTCGGCGTTGCGCAGCGCCGCGTCGGTGAACCCATAGCTCTTGAGGGCCGCTTCATTGGCCTCTTTCAGCGCCGGCCGGGTGGACTGGTCCTGCAGCACCGCGATGCCGAACAGGACCCCGGCGCCGACCAGGGTGACCGTGCCCACCAGGGGGTCGATCATGAACAGGATCGCCAGGAAGACCGGCATCCAGGGCAGGTCGAACACCACGCCGAAGGCCGGTCCGGTGAGCATCTGGCGGAAGGTGTCCAGGTCGCGCATGGCCTGCGACTTGGCCTGGGCGTTGCCGCGGGCCCCGCCCGCGAACATCGCCGCGAAGATATGCCCGGAGACCCGCTGGTCCATCAGGACGCCGAAGTTAATCAACACCTTGGCGCGATAGTGGTCGATGACGCCGGACATCACGAAGGCGCCCAGCACCCCGAAGCTGATCACCAGCAGGGTCGGGATGCTCCCGCTGGTCATCACCCCGCCGTAGATGTGGAAGGTGTAGAGCGGCAGGGCCAGGTACAGCAGGTTCGAGACCAGGCTGAACGCCGCCGCGAAAGCCAGCGGGCCGTAGCCCTCCTTCACCGAACGCGTAAGCGGATTGTCCGGCTGGTTCGCCAACGGATTGAAGATCTTCATGCGCGATGCGCCGTCCCGTTGAGGCCCGCAGGCGGTGTGTCGGACGGCGACCGCCGGCGGGGATGCATGAACCAAAACGCGAGAGACGCGCCGGGGTTCAACCCTGCCTGGGCCGCCGAAAACCCGCGAGAAATGCTTGGCCGGGCTGGCCTTGTCAATGCGCGGCCCTGTCGTGGCGTCATCGCCCGCCCATTCCCGTCGCACGCGAAACCGTCCTTCGCGCGCCCATCCGGGCTTGCCTGGCGGGACCGTGTGCTATGGAGCGAAGTGCGGGCGCGCGTGCGCCGGGAGAACTCCGCCGTGTCCAGGGTCGCCATCATCGGAAGTTGCATAACGCGCGACCTGTGGCCAATCCTGGGCGAGGATGTTTCGGACCTGCTTTATATCTCCCGAACATCCCTTCCGAGCCTCTTCGCCGCACCCCCGGGGCCGATCGGGATCGCGATGGAGCCGCCGGAGCCGCTCAAGCGTCATCAGCACAACGCGGTGGTCGCCGATCTGACCAAGACGGCGCTGGAGACTCTGGTCGCCCACCGGCCCAGCCACATCATCTTCGACTTCATCGACGAGCGTTTCGACCTGCTGGCCGCGGGGTCCGGCCTGGTGACCCACAGCTGGGAGCTGGAGGTCAGCGGCTATCTCGACCAGCCGCTGCTGGCCCAGGGCCGGCCGGCGGCGCGGCTGTCCAACGCCTGCGACCTGCTGTGGCGCGACGCCCTGGAGGAACTCGCCGCCTTCCTGGCCGCCACGCCCCTGCGCGACGCCAGGGTGATCCTGCACGAGGCCCAGTGGGCGGACAGCTACCGCAACGAAGCCGGCCGCCGGGCGAAGCTGCCCGAGCAGATCGAGGTCGTCGCCGGGCGCACGGCCGACCGCGCCGCCCACAACGCCCTGCTCGCCCGCTACCAGGCCGCGTTCAAGGCCCGCCTGCCCCAGGCTGCGAGCGTCACGGCCGGCGAGCGGCTGCGCGTCGCCGACGCCCGCCATCGCTGGGGCCTGAGTCCCTTTCACTATATCGACGACTATTATCGCGAGATCTGGCGTCAGCTCCGCGCGCTCGGCGTCTGATCAGCCGTTGCGCCGGGCCCAGTGTTCCAGGGGCGTCATGCCCGGCCCGACCAGCTCCGGATGGGCGGCCAGATAGGCCACCGGATGGAACCCCTCGGCGGGCGCCGCCGCGGTCCAGGCCCCGCCGGTCAGATAGTCCGTCAGGGGATCGATATGGATCGGGCGGCCCTCGCCCCGCGCCTGGGCGTAGCGTTCGGAATCGAACCAGGGACCCGGGCTCTGCAGCTGCTCGCCGCCGAATTCGACGAAGTGGCTGAGCGCCTCGCGGCCGGACGCCTCCGGATAGCGCTCCCGGTACCAGGCCGGATCGAACAGGGGATGCGGCTTCAACCCCTGGGCCGAGCCCTGGTTCAGGTAATGGATCAGCAGGTTCTGTCCCCGCTCGGCCTCCGGGACCTGCCGGCGGTACCAGGCCGGATCGAACAGCGGGTGCGGGCTGAGGTCCCGCGCCGCGCCCGTCCGCAGATAGTGCTCCAGCGGATTCTCCCCGGTCTCGATCAGTTCCGGAGCCTGGACGACATAGTGGGCGAGGTCGAAGAGCGGGTGGGGGTCGAGACCCCGGCCCGCGCCGACCCGGACGAAGTGGGCCAGGGGCGTGAGCCCGGTCTCGGCGAGGTCGCGAGCGTTCCGCCGGCTGTAGTAGTCGGCGTCGAAGAGGGGATGCGGCCAGCGGCCCTCGTAGCCGCCCTGCAGCAGGTAGTGGATTAACGGGCTCATGCCCGCCGCGACCACGTCCGGATAGACGCGCAGGTACCAGGCCTGGTCGATCAGGGCGGGCGGCTGGACCGAAGGGTCCGGGCCGCGGCGCGCGTAGCGGGCCATGGCGGGCGCCGCCGCCAGGACGGCCCGGTTCCCGCCCTGCGGCGTGCGCCAGAGGCCGGAGCGGGCGAGGATCGCCGCACGGCCGGCGAAGGTCAGCCTGTTCAGCACGCTCTCGGCCAGGCGGCGCACCCGGTTGCGCCGGTCGGGCCGGACCCAGGCGGCGGCGCGATAGCGGGCCCGGAGCGCGTCCCGGGTTTCGTCCTCGGCGCGCGCGCGGGCGGCCAGGGCTTCGAGCAGGGCGTCGCCCAGGCGGACCCGGGCCATGGCCTCCGCGGTCTCCGCGCGCTGGGTTTCGGCGCGCAGGACGGCCTGGCGGGCCGCCAGGGTCTCGACCTTGTCCATGAGCGTCGCCGGCGCCTCGCCGGCCGCTGACTTCCTAGCCACGGGCCACCAGCCCTTCGGAAACCAGCCATCCGCGATAGCCGCCGCCCGTGGTGTCGAAGGGATCGGGGAAGGCCTGCTGCAGGTCGCCGCGCTCGCGGTAGAGCACCCGGTGGGCCTTCTCGATCCTGGCGCCGTCGTCGTAGGCGTCATAGGCCCAGTAGCGTTCCGGGATGGACCGATCGGTGACCGCCGCCACCTCGTCCTTGTACCAGCGCCAGATCTCGTAGACCGGGAAGTTGTCGCCCGCGTAGCGCTTGGTCATCACATCGCCGGTCGGACCCAGCTTGGTGAAGTGCCAGAAGCGCAGGGGCGAGCCGTTGACGGTGATCGCGCCGTCCTTGCCGATCGCCACCTTGCGGGTGGACAGGTTCCAGCTGGCGACGTTGTAGCCCGGGTCTCGGACGACCTTGACCTTGTCGAACAGGGCCGGGACGTGGTCGCACCAGCGCTGGTCGACGAACAGGCCGTTGGGGATGTCGTCGTAGCAGAACTCCAGCAGCCGGTCGTTCCACCAGCTGGCGAAACGGGCCCCCTCGCCGGTGGTGCGGATGGCCACGAAGCCGAGGTTGAAGATGCCGGTGCGGGAGGCCGACAGGTCGTTGTCCAGGATCGCGGCCCGATCGGTGTTGTAGTCGATCAGGTGCGGCGTCAGCAGGATGTCGTCCTTGGCCAGCATCTCCACCAGGGGCTGGAGGCTTCCCAGCAGCGCGGTGTCCGGGTCGAGATAGATGGCGATGTCGGCGCCGCCGGCGCAGGCCTGATGGATGAACGGGCCTTTGACCGCCGTGCAGACCTCGACCACGTCGTGCTTGAACAGCCAGGACTTGAAATCGGGGATGCCGAGGTCCTGCGCCCAGACCACGCGGTCGAAGGATTCCCGGGCCGGATCGAAGACGAAGCCCTTCGGCGGCGTGTCGGTGATCAGGGCCACCAGCTCCCAGTCCGGATGGAACCGGCGCAGGGTCTTGAACAGCACCCGCGCCCGGTTGAGGTACGAGAAGGTGAAGCTGGAATAGACGAGGACCTTCATCGCGGCTCCAGGAGATCGACGGTGAGCGCGCTGGGCGTGAGGTTGTAGGCCTGGGGTCTGCGCAGGGCGCGGGACAGGCTGAGCGCCTCTCCCGATTCGAACAGCGCCGCCAGTTCGTTCTCGTCGGCCAGGACGCGCCCGCGCCCCTCCTCCGCCACGAAGGCGGCGACATTGCCGCTGTCCGGGCCGGTCAGGATCGCCGTTCCGGTGGCGGCCGCCTCGTAGGCGGTGAACGAGAAAGTCTCGCGGCAGAGCGACCAGATCACCGCGACATCGACGCTAAGGCTGTCCAGCGCTTCCCGCATGGCCGCCGGGCGCTCGGCGGTGACCGAGACTTCGTGGAATTCGAGGGCGGAGCCCACCACCGGCCGGGAGGCCAGGTGCAGGAACCGGTAACGGTCGTCGCCGGCAAATCGATCCGCCAGGTCGCGGAAGGCCAGCCAGCCCTTGTGGGCCGCGGGCATGCCGAGGAAGGCCACCGCCAGGGGTCCGCCCTCCCTGGCCGCAGCCGGGCCCCGGGGCTCGAGGCGGGCGTGGGGATGAATCCGGAAGGGCTGCGCGGCGGGCGCCGTGGTCGCGGCCCGCCAGGTGTCGTAGGTCGACTGCGACGGCGCGACCACCGTCAGGTCCAGGGTGGCGAACAGGCGGGCGTGCGCCTCCACGTGCGTCGCGCGATGGGGACCGTAGACGCAGATCCCGCAGGCCGCGCTGTCAGGCGGCGGCGCGCCGCAGTCGGCCACGTCGTCGCGCATCAGGTGGACGCCCGCGCACAGGCTGGTGAAGTCGTGCAGCCAGAAGAAACCCCTGGTCAGTCCGGCCGCCGCCAGCACCGCCAGCACCTCGTCCACCGAATGGCCCAGCAGGCTGTGCAGGGCGAAACTGCGACGGCCCGTCCGGGCGGCCGGGCGCCGGGCGGCCAGCGCCTGCGCCACGCTGGTCGCCGCGAAGACGCCCAGGTCGCGGCCGTTCCACAGGACGCCGACCGGCGCGCGGCCGGCGGGGCGCAGGGTCGGCCAGTGGCCGGTCGGATAGAGGTGCAGGTGATCGACGCCCTGGGCCGCGATCGCCGCGGCCTCGCGCTGGAGGCAGAGCTGCACGCCGCCCACATGGGCCGTGAAGTCGTCGTGGCTGACCGTCAGGTGCAGGGCCCCGTCCGTCGCGCGGGTCTGCGCGAGCGCCGCGCGCAGGTCGGCCGGATCGCCCGCCGCGATCTGGGCGGACCGGCGCGCGGCGGCCTCGATCCGTTCCGAGACCGGCAC
The DNA here is from genome assembly GCA_036279815.1 of Phenylobacterium sp. Classification (GTDB taxonomy): domain Bacteria; phylum Pseudomonadota; class Alphaproteobacteria; order Caulobacterales; family Caulobacteraceae; genus Phenylobacterium. Next base: position 10,086 of record DASUIJ010000128.1, read on the forward strand.
GAGGCGGGCGATCACCTTCTGGCGGAATCCGGCGTTGCTGCGGATGGCCCGGCCTTCGGCCCGGCCGGTGGCCAGATAGTGGGCGAAAGGGTTCAGACCGGCTTCGGCGACGTCGGGATGGAGCTCCAGATAGTCCTCCACCGAGAACCCCGGAGCCGGGTCGCGCCCTTCGCGCCAGCCTGAGATCAGGAAGTGGTCCACCGGATCGCGCCCCGACGCGGCGACATCCGGGTTGGCGGCCAGGTAGAACTCGGCGTCGAAGGCCGACGCGACCAGGGCCCGGACATCGCCAAGGCCGCGATGGGAGGTTCCTCGGGACGGGTTCCGCGACCAGCGCGTCGGCTTGGCCGCCGCCTCCCGGCCGCCCGACGCACCGGCCAGCCAGTCGACCGATTCCTCGCCGTCCGCCGCCCTCCAGAGATAGGGCGCGCCGAAGACGGACGCCTCGGCCTCGCGGCCCTCGCGCCAGCCCTGGGTCAGGTAGTGGTGGAACGGGTTCATGTCCCGGACATCGGGATTGCGGTCCAGATAGGCCCGCGTGGAGAACCATGGCGCGGGATCGCGTCCCTCCCGCCAGCCTTCGTGGATGTAGTGATGCACGGGATCGAGGCGCGCGCGGGCCACGTCCTCGTTGACCGCCCGGTAGAAGGCCGCATCGAGCGCGGTGGAGACCAGACGATAGATTTTGTCCGATGAGGCCTCGGAGGCCATGCGGGGTATTTCCTGTGCGGCGCCCCCGGTGTGTGCAACAGAAGCCCGGAGCGATCAACCGCGCCGCCCTTGTCCAAAAGGGTCGAGCCGCCTAGAGCGGTCAGCGAGCCCGAAACGCTACTGACGCGGAACCCATGACCACCGAACCGGCCCCTAAGGGCCAGCCCCCGCAGCGTCCGGCCTACCTCGTGCTCGGCATGCACCGCTCGGGCCCCTCGGCGGCGACCCAGCTCCTGGCCCTGGCGGGCGCGAACCTGCCCGACAACGTGATGCCCGGCGACGAGCACAATGCGAAAGGCTATTTCGAGCCCTGGCGGATCGCCGTGTTCAACGACCAGCGCCTGCGGGCCGGCGGCGGGGCCTGGGACGACGCCTTCACCTTTCCCTACCAGCCGACCGAGGACGAAGCCGTCTGGCGCGCCCGTGCGCTCGCCCTGTTCCGCGAGGAATACGGCGCCGCGCTGAACCCCCTCCTGAAGGACCCGCGGGTCTCGGTGCTGATGCCGATCTGGCGATCAGTGCTGGAGGCCGAGGGCCTGACCGCCCGCTGCGTGATCCCGGTTCGGCATCCGCTGGCCGTGGCGGGATCCCTCGCCCGTCGCGATCAGTTTCCCATCGTGAAGTCCGTCCTGCTGTGGACCACCTACATGCTGGCCGCTGAAGCCGACAGCCGCGACCTGGCCCGCGCCTTCGTCGATTACGACGCCCTGCTGGCCGACTGGCGGACCGAGGTGGCGCGCATCGAGGCCGCCCATGGCGCGCCCCTGCCGCGGCTGACCGCGCGCGCCGCCTCGCGCATCGACGCCTTCCTGACGCCCGAGCTGCGGCACAATTCCGCGGACGGCGACCTGTCGGGCCTGGGCGAGGTGGGCGCGGTCGCCCAGGAGGTCTACGACTGGTTCAAAGCCGCCGCGAGGGGCGAGACCCCCGCCCGCGCGCCGCTGGAGCGGGCGACCGCCATGCTGGTCCGGATGAAGGCCGAGATCGGCGTCTATGTCTCGCCGGTCACCCGGGCGCTGGACATCGCCCGGGCCGAACTCGCCGAAGAGCGGGCCAAGCGGCAGAGCCTGGAGACCGAGCGGGCCCAGGTCGAGGCCGTCATCGACGCCATGCTGGCGGCGCGCTGAGGCGCCCATGGCCAAGTCGCCCACCCTGTCACCGCTTCCGGCCGTCGACACCCCCCTGGGCCGCCGGCAGCTTCTGCACCTGGCCCGCGTGGCCACCGCCAACGGCCGCTGGCGCCGCTACCAGGAAGCCGCCGCCCGGCGCGGCTGGGACCGGGAACGGGGCGGCGCCGAACGGCGGATGGACCTTCTGCTGGCCCAGGGCCGCTGGCTGGGCCGGGTGACCCTGCTGCTGCGTTGCGGCCTGTGGGATCTGCACATCAAGACCTCGCTTGGCGGCCGCGCCGGGCCGACCCTGGGGGTGATCTCCTACGCCCAGGCGGGCCCCGATCCCGACGCCCACCCCCGCGCCCTGTTCGACCAGGCCTGGTACCTGGAACGCAATCCCGAGCTGATCGAGAAGGGGTGGTGCCCGCTGGTCCACTATCTGACGATCGGCGATGCGGCGGGCTGCGCGCCGCACCCCCTGTTCGACCTGGCCGACTACCGCGCCCGCCATGCGGTGAAGATCGCCGCCTGCGGCCTGACCGCCCTGCAGCACTTCGTCTATTCCGGCGCGCGGGAGGGCATCGCCCCTCACGCCCTGTTCGACGTGCGTCACTATGTGGGCCAGTGCGAGGCCGTCGCCGTGTCCGGTGACAATCCCCTCACCCACTATCTCCGTCAGGGCTGGCGGGACGGCCTGGACCCGCATCCCC
>DASUIJ010000129.1:0-6016 GCA_036279815.1 Phenylobacterium sp.
TGCGCCGTCTGGAATCGAGGCTAGTGTGACCCGTCCATGACGCCTTCCCAGACCGCCTCGATCATGATCGTCACCTCCGGGGCGGCGCACGCAGTGGTCAACGCCATCCTGAAGTCCGGCCAGGACAAGATGTCCAGCCGCGCGCTGATGGACGGCTTCGCGGCGATGATGGTCCTGCCGTTCGTCTTTGTCGTGCCCCTGCCGCAGGCGGCCTGGGGCTGGCTGATCGTCTCCGGCTTCGTGCATTTCGCCTACCTGTTCTGCCTGATCCGCGCCTTCGAGAGCGCCGACATGACGGTGGCCTATCCCATCGCCCGAGGCGTCGCCCCGGCGCTGGCGGCCTCGGTGGCCGTGGGCGTGTTCGGCGAGCCGATCACCTGGATGACCGCGCTCGGCACGCTGCTGGTGTCCATCGGGGTCATGACCGTGGGGCTGGGCCGCCACGTCGAGCGGAAGGCCCTGATGTGGGCCGGCGCCACCGGCGTCTCCATCGCGCTGTACACGGTGCTGGACGCCCAGGGTGTTCGCGCGGCGCCCAGCGCGCCCAGCTACATCGTCTGGATCTATCTCATCGACGGCCTGGTGATCGGCGGCATCTTCGCCCTGTGGCGCGGCCCCCGATTCCTGTTCGCCGCCCGCAGCGAATGGAAGCCCGGCCTGATCGCCGGCGCCATCTCTGTCGTCACCTACGGCCTGGCGCTCTGGGCCTTCCGCATCGGCGACACTCCCCGGCTGGCGGCGCTGCGCGAGACCTCGATCCTGTTCGGGGTCGGCATCGCCATCGTGTTCCTGAAGGAACGGGTGACGACAGGCCGGCTCGCCGGAATCGCCATGATCGCCGTGGGTGCGGCGACGCTGCTGGCGGCGGGCTGATCGGGTCCCTAGATTGACGGCCTAGCTTTGAAGGTTGTTCCCATGGCCGCGCCGCGCATCACCCTCTACCACTCGCCGGCCAGCCGGGCGTTCATCGCCTACTGGATGCTCGAAGAGCTGGGCGTGGCGTTTCAGGTGAAGACCGTCGACATCCGCAAGGGCGAGCAGAAGAGCCCGGAATATCTGAAGCTCAACAAGTCTGGGAAGGTGCCGACCATCACCGACGGCAAGGTGGTGGTCTCCGAGAATCCGGCCATCGGCATCTACCTGGCCGACCGCTACGGCTACGGGACCCTGGCGCCCCGGATCGAGGAGGACGACCGCGGCGCCTATCTGAAGTGGATGGTCTATGCGACGGCGGTGGTCGATCCGGTGATCAGCCTGCACGCCCAGAAGATCGACGTGCCGGGCTTCGGGGTCGGCTTCGGGGCCTATGACGACATGCTGGCCGTGCTGGAGCGGGCGCTCAAGGGCCGCAAGTACCTCCTGGGCGACCGGTTCTCCGCCGCCGACGTGGTGCTGGGCGGCACGATCTCGACGGCGCTCTACAACAAGACCCTCCCGCAGGAGCCGCTGCTGGTCGACTACAACGCCCGCCTGACCCACCGCGAGGCCTATCACCGGGCCGCCGACGCCACCTGGCCGGCGCACCTGTTCACGGCCGGCTAGCGGGCCCTTCGAACGGCGGCGTGGCCTGGGGCTGGTCGGGCGCCGGCGTCGGCGCGGCGGGGTCGGCGACCGCCGGCTGGGCGACCGCCGGCAGGGGCGGCGGCGGGCCGTACGGGATCGCCGTCACCGGCATCCGTTTCAGGGCCACGCCCATCACCCCCCGCCACAGCTCGGCCGGGGCCTGGCCGCCGGTGACACGGACCATGGGTTGGGCGTCGTCGCGGCCCATCCAGACCACCGTGGTCACGCCGCCCGTATAGCCCGCGAACCAGGCGTCCTTGTAGTCCGAGGTGGTGCCGGTCTTGCCGGCCAGGTCGTAGCCGGGGATGGCCGCGCGGGTCCCGGTGCCCGAGACGATCACCGTGCGCAGCATCCGGTTGAGGTCGCTGAGCGGAGGATTGGCGATCGCCGGCGCCAGGGCCGTGGGCGGGCGCTGGTAGAGCACTGTGCCGCGCGCCGTACGGATCCGCTGGATGCCGTAGACCGCCACCCGGTTCCCGCCGTTGGAGAAGCTCGCATAGGCCTGGGCCATCTCCAGCGGCGTGACGAGGGTCGTGCCGAGCGCCATGGCCGGGTCGGTGTTGATCGGCGAGATGATGCCCGCGCGGTGCGCCGCCGCCGCCACATTGGGCCGGCCCACCTCGTCCGCCAGCCGGGCCGCCACGGTGTTGATCGAGTGGGCGAGCGCGTTCTCAAGGGTCATCTCCCCCTGGTTGCCGGGCTCGTAATTGCTGGGCGACCAGCCGTTGATGGTGACGGGCTCGTCGACCACCAGGCTGTCGGGCGTGCGGCCGGCCTCCAGGGCGGCGAGATAGACGAACGGCTTCCAGGACGAGCCCGCCTGGCGGTGGGCGTCCACCGCCCGGTTGAACGGGCCCGTGGCGTAGTCGACGCCGCCCACCAGGGCGCGAACGCCGCCCGAGCCGTCGAGTGTGACCACGGCGGCCTGGCCGATCCCGGCCTTGGCGTAGCGGTCGACCAAGCCCCTGGCCGCGTCGGCCGCGGCGGTTTCGATCTTCAGGTCCAGGGTGGTCTCGACCACCAGGTCGGCCTTCTGCACGCCGACCCGCTGGCGGGTCTGGCCGTCCAGCCAGTCGACGAAGTACTGGGCTGGGGCGTTGGGGGCGGTCTTCCAGACCCTTGGGGACTCGGCGAGCGCCTTGGCGCGTTGGGCGGGCGAGATGGCGCCGGTCTCGACCATGGCGTCGAGCACCAGCCGGGTGCGATCCCTGGAGCGTTCGGGCTCGAGCGCCGGATTGTAGTTGGTGGGCGACTTCATCACCGCCGCCAGCATCGCGGCTTCGCGCACCGTGAGCCTGGTGGCCGGCTTGTTGAAGAAGCGCTGCGAGGCCGCCTCGATCCCGTAGGCGCCGGAGCCGAAATAGACACGGCTGAGATAGAGCCCCAGGATCTGGCGCTTGGAATAGGTGCGCTCCAGCTGGACGGCGTAGAGCAGCTCGTTGGCCTTGCGCTCGATGGTCCGGTCCGAATTCAGGTAGAGGTTTCGCGCCAGCTGCTGGGTGATGGTCGAGGCGCCCTGGCGCTTGCCGTCGGCCAGGTCGGCGACCACGGCGCGGGCCATGCCGACGGGATCGAAGCCGGTATGCTCGTAGAACCGTCGATCCTCGATCGCCACGAAGGCCGCGGGGACGTAGGCCGGCAGCCTGGCCAGGTCCACGGGCGGCGCATAGCGGCCGCCGCGAACCCCCAGCATCGCGCCCGTGCGGTCCACATAGGTGACCTGCGCCTCCCTCTGGATCGGAGGAAGCGGCGGCAGGTCCGGAATCCGGGGCAGTTCAGGCAGCATGCCCGCCAGTGAAACGGCGGCCAGAAGACCAATCACGCGCAAAGCTCCACGACGACGCCCCCCGACGTGTCAGCGGCGTTTCTGTCGCGGGCCGGCCGTTAATCCAAGATAATTCGCGGTAATCCGCGCCGGCCCTCCCCGCCGCGATTGGGCCCGGCGGCGTCATGGGCCCGGGACGGACGGTCGGGTCGTGCCTAGGCGGCGCTTTCGGACACGATGCAGAGGGCCAGTTCGTCGGCGTCGGGCGTCTCGTAGACCCCCTCCATGAAGTCGAACATCTGCGGCGGGACCACGATGGCGAAGTCCTCGCCCTCGACCTGGTTTCGCGCCATGATCCGCGCCCGCCTGACGTCCCTGGGCGCGGTCACCAGATGGAACTGGACCGGCAACTCGCAGACCCGGGCGATCTCCGCCACCCGCGCGCGGTCGGTGCGGCGCATCAGGCCAAGATCCAGCACCACGGAGGTCCCGACCGCCATGGTCGCCGCCGCCGTGGACCAGATCTGCGCCTCGCAGCGCTCGACCCGCTCCATCATCCACTCGAATTCCAGCGGATCGGGCATGTCCGGCGCGAACAGCTTGGCCATCCAGTCGTCCAGTCCGAAGTGCACCGCCGGCGTTCGGCGGGCGAGGTCGCGGGCGTAGGTGGACTTGCCGGCGCCGGAGGGGCCGAAGACGACGTGCAGGGTGGCGGTCATGGACCCGCTGCTACTTGATCGTCATGCCGCCGTCGATCACCAGTTCGGCGCCCGTGACATATCGGCTCTCTTCCGAGGCCAGCCACAGCACGCCGTTGGCGATGTCCAGCGGATAGCCCTTCACGCCCAGCGGCACGCCTTCCGCGGTCATGGCGTCGAGGGTCGCCGACCGCGGGGCCCGCGCATTGTCGCCCGGCTCGCCGGTGCCGATGATGGTGTCCCAGATCGGGGTCTCGATGATGCCGGGGTGGACGGAATTGCAGCGGATGCCGTCCTTGGCGTTGGCGCATTCCATGGCCACCGACTTGGTGAACAGCCGCACGGCGCCCTTGGTGGCGCAATAGCCGGCCAGGATCGCCGAGCCCTTGAGGCCCGCCACCGACGACATGTTGATGATGCTGCCGCCGCTGGGCGCCACGCGCATCAGCGGGATCGAGTGCTTCACGCCAAGGAACACCCCGTCGACATTGATCGCGGTCTGGCGCTGGAAGTCGGCCAGCGGCATGTCCAGCACCGAGCCGGAGATGCCGATCCCGGCGTTGTTGACCAGGATGTCCAGCCGGCCGTGCTTCGCCTTCACGGCCGCCGCCACGTCGATCCAGGCCTGCTCGGAGGTCACGTCGTGATGCAGGTACCAGGCCTTGCCGCCCTTGGCTTCGATGCCGGCCACGACCTCGGCGCCCTTGGCGTCCTGCAGGTCCGTGACCACCACGACGGCGCCTTCCTCGGCCAGCCGCTCGGCGCAGGCGCGCCCGATGCCGCTCGCCCCGCCGGTGATCAGCGCCACCTTGCCCTCGACCCGACCCGCCATGACGTTTCCCCTGATCAGTGTTTAGTTGAGGCGATTGCTAGCCCAAGCGCGCCGCCTTGCCCAGGGGCGACCCTGGCTCTTTTCTTCCATCGAGGCCCGGCCTAGGGGAGGGCATGAGCGAGATCAGACTGCGCCCCTGCGGACCCGGCGACGCCCCGGCCCTGGCCCTGGTCGGCCAGGCGACGATCCTGGAGACCTATGCGCAGGTCCTGCCCCTGGCGGACCTGCTGGCTCATTGCAGCGGCCAGCATGGCGAGGCGTTGTACGCAGATTGGCTCGCGCGCCCGGACCATCGCCTGTGGCTGGTCCAGGTCGCCGCGACCGGCGCGCCGGTGGGCTATATGGCGCTCACTCCACCCGACCTGCCCGTGCCGGCAGGCCCGCGCGACGTCGAGTTGCGGCGCATCTACCTGCTGAAGCCGTTCCATGGCGGCGGACTTGGCGCGCGCATGATGCGCACCGTCATCGAGGCCGCCGAGGCGGCCGGGTTCGAGCGCCTGCTGCTCAGTGTCTATTCGCAGAACGCCCAGGCGCTCGACTTCTACGCCCGCCAGGGCTTCACCCAGGCGGGGGTCCAGAAATTCCGTGTCGGCGCGAACGACTATGACGACCTGGTCCTGGCGCGCGGCCTGGACCCGGCCGGCTAGATCACGATGATTTGGGTCGCTTCGATCCAAATCATAAACGTGATTGATTCCTTATGCTTAGAGCGGGTTGGCGCGAATGACCGGTACCCACTTTTCGCATCCCGCTCTCGCCTTAGCCGTTCCAGCTCACCTTGCCGTCGGCGGTGAGCAGGCCGATCAGCATGGCCAGGCCCAGGGCGATGATGATGCCGACCACCAGCAGGTCGGTGGCGCCTTCGAAGCGTTCGAGCAGGTGACGGGGCTTGTGAGGATGGACTTCGGTTTCGTGACCTTCAGTGGCCATGACGATCCCTCGCATTCTGATTGGAGGACCCGATCCTTTTGGGGGGGCCTCGAAAGCCAGACTGCAACAGGCGGGGGGCGTAACCGGCGGTCGGAGAGGCCGGGGGCGGCGCCCTTCGCGCCCGACGAAGCCAGGCACTAACGAAAGTGTGCGCCCGGCCCGGGCATCGGTCAATGATTTGACGCGAGCGTCACTTTGCCCAGTCCGGGCGGTGCGGAGTCGTCGCCC
>DASUIJ010000130.1:0-2506 GCA_036279815.1 Phenylobacterium sp.
CGATCTCAGATTCCGTACCGGAACAAAAGAAAACGGCGCGGGACGAGAGTCCCGCGCCGTCCGATTTTGACGTACCCCTGGAGGGTCTAGGAACCTACCAGTTGTAGCTCAGGCGCGCGTAGTAGTAGCGGCCGTTGAAGCCGAAGGGCGAGAAGCTCGGGAAGCCGGTCGCGCCGGTGGTGTTGACGAGAGCCGGAGTCTGGTTCGGATACTCGTCGAAGGCGTTGTTCACGCCCAGGGCCACGCCGACACCGATCGGGGTCTGGTAGCGACCCTCGAAGTCGAACACGAAGTGCTTGCCCACATGGTAGTCGAGCGCCGGCGTGTTGCTGGGAACCAGCACGTCGCCGTAGTGGGTGACCTTGGCGGTGGCGCCCCAGTTGTTGAGGGTCCAGTCGGCGGCGGCCACCAGCTTTTCGCGCGGGGTGCCCTTCTCGAAGGTCAGACGGTTACCGCGATCGAACAAGGCCGGCGGCACCGGCAGGCCCGACAGCACGGACGTGGTCGGGACGCGCTTGACCTCGGTCTTGTTGAAGTTGGCGGCTGCGGTCAGGTCGAACTGGCCGAGGTTCTCGGTGTCCAGGCGATAGCGGCTGACGATGTCGAGGCCCTGGGTCTCGGTGTCCACGCCGTTGATGAAGAACCGGGCGGCGCCCAGACCCGCGCTGGTGCCGGGCGGGTTGATCAGGTTGAAGATCGCCTTGGCGGTCGCCGAGCCGGTGGGCGAGCCCTGGATGTTTTCCGAGAGCACGATCCGGTTGTCGATATCGATCTGATAGGCGTCGACCGTCACCTCGAAGGCGCCGCGGTGGAAGACCACGCCCAGCGAGTAGTTGGTCGACTTTTCCGGCTCCAGCGCCTTGCCGCCGAGCGCGATGGCCGTGGGGCTGGTGGCCGGGAAGGTGCCGACCTCGACCGGAGTGCTTATCCCGTTGATCGCGATGAAGTTCGTCGACGTGGCGGTGAAGTACTGCTGCTGCAGGGCCGGGGCGCGGAAGCCGGTGGAGGCGGTGGCGCGCACGGCGAAGCCGTCGAAGATGTCGTAGCGGGCCGAGATCTTGCCGTTGGTGGTGTCCCCGAAGTCGGAGAAGTTCTCGTAGCGGCCGGCGATGTCGACGTCGAACTTGTCGGTGATCGGCGCGTCGAGGTCGATATAGACCGCTTCGGAGTGGCGGTTCTTGTCCACCTCGTTGGACGGCTTGAAGCCCGGGAAGCCCTGGGAGCCCGCCGCCTTACCGACGACGCCGCCGAAGATGTAGGAGGGCGCGTCGCCCGCGCCGATCTCATAGTGCTCGTGGCGGTATTCCGCCCCGAAGGCGAGGGTGGCGGGCTTGGCCCAGCCGAAGTCCAGCGGCTTGGCGACGTCCACCTTGGCGACCCACTGGTCGTAACGCATGGAGCCGGCGTTGAAGTTGGTCGGCGAGGCCGCGCCCAGGGAGGCGTTGACCGAGTCGACCACGCCGTACTGGACCTTGTCGTAGCCGTAGACCACGCCGGCGTCGATCTTGAAGCCGGCGACTTCGCCCTTGGTGCCGCCGGACACGGTGTAGTCGTCGATGTCGGTGGTGATGCGCGGCAGGAAGCCGTCCGGCCAGACCGCGGGCACGTTGCGGGCGTCATTGGCCAGGCGCGGGAAGGCGCCGCTGTCGGTCTTGCGGTTCTGGTAGCCGGCGAAGCCGTAGAGGTCCCAGGCGTCGTTCAGCGGCAGGCCGGCATTGGCGTAGAAGGTCACGTCCTTGGATTGGGGGTCGCCGAAGCGCGAGGTCACCCGCGGAATCGCCAGGCGCGGATCCAGGTCGCCGCGGCTGGTGGGGTTGCGGAACCGGTATTCCCCGCTGACCGTCAGGAAGCCGGTGTCGCCGAGCGGCAGGCCCTGCCAGCCCGCGGCGGTGAAGGTCGGACCATCCACCTTGTGCCGGCCCTGCGGGTTGCGCGCCGTGCGCACCTCGGTGTCGTAGACGCCGTAGGTGGTGGAGAAGCCGCCGCCTTCGCGGGCTTCGCGCAGGTGCATGTTGATGACGCCGGCGATGGCGTCGGAACCGTACTGGGCCGAGGCGCCGTCACGCAGCACTTCGACCTTGTCGATGGCGACGGTGGGGATGGCGTTCAGGTCGACGGCGGCCGAGCCGCGGCCGATCGAGCCGTTCACATTGACCAGGGCCGACGAATGCCGGCGCATGCCGTTAACCAGGACCAGGGTCTGGTCGGGCGCCAGGCCGCGCAGGGTGGCGGGGCGGACCGAGTCGGTGCCGTCGGTGATGGCCGGGCGCGGGAAGTCGAGGGAGGGGGCGACCGAGGAGAGCGCGGCGGCCAGTTCGGTGGTGCCCTGGCGGGCGAGGGCCTGCGTCGAGATCACATCGACGGGCGCCAGGCTTTCGAGCCGCGTCCGGCCTTCGGTGCGGGTGCCGGTGACGACCAGCTCCTCGACGTCGGCGGTGTTGGCGGGTTGGGCGGCGGCGATGCCGGCCCACATCGAAGCGGCAGACGCCGCAGCAAACAGGAGAGT
>DASUIJ010000131.1:0-2694 GCA_036279815.1 Phenylobacterium sp.
ACGCCAACCCTTGAGAATTCCTTGCGTCCGCCGGGCTTGCGCGGAGACGGCGCTACGGGCGAGGCTGCGTGTCCGTCAGACGGCCGGCGCAGAGCCGGCCCAGGGGAGGGCTTCATGATCAGCGCCATCTTCGCCGCCGCCCTCGCGGTCGCCGCCAACTGCGACCTCGAGCATCCGTCGGGGCGGCCGGGCTGCACCCGCGCGGCGGTCGACGCCTTGCCGATGAACGCCATCCAGGTGATCGGCACCCACAACAGCTACAAGAAGGCCATCGCGCCGGCCGAATTCGCGCTGATCAAGGCCGTGCAGCCCAAGCTGGCGGCCACTCTGGACTATTCGAAGCCGCCCCTGGCGGCGCAGCTCGACGCCGGCGCGCGCCAGCTCGAACTGGACTTCGTCTACGATCCGGCCGGCGGCCGCTTCGCCTCGCCCCTGGCGCTGAAGATGGCCAACGACGCGGCCGCCGCGCCCTATGATCCTGAGCCGATGAAGCGTCCGGGCATGAAGGTGATGCACGTCCCCGACTTCGACTATCGCAGCGTCTGCCCGACCTTTGTGGCCTGCATTTCCGAGATCCGCGCCTGGTCCAAGGCTCATCCCGACCACCTGCCGATCCTGGTCATCTTTAACCTTAAGGACGACAAGCTGGAGGGCGTGCCGGGCGCGGCCGAGGTCCTGCCGTTCGACGCCCACGCCATGGACGTCCTCGACGCCGAGATCCGTTCGGTCTTCCCCGCCGGCGCGCTGATCACCCCCGACCGCGTGCAGGGCAAGCGCGCCACCCTGCGCGAGGCCGTGGCGGCCGGCGGCTGGCCGCGGCTGAAGACCGCCCGCGGGAAGGTGATGTTCGCCATGGACGAGGGGAAGACCAAGACCAGCCTCTACCGCGGCGATCGGAAGGTCCTCGAGGGCCGGGCGGCCTTCATCAACACCGACGAGGACTCGCCGGCCGCCGCCTACATCACGCTTAACGAACCCTTCGAGCTGGCCGGGCGGATCGAGAAGGCGCTGAAGGCCGGGCTGATCGTCCGCACCCGCGCCGATGCCGACACGGTCGAGGCCCGGGCCAACGACCGCGCCCGCCAGGACGCCGCCTTCGCCACCGGGGCGCAGTACGTGTCCACCGACTACCTGGCCCCGGACACCCGGTTCGGCCCCTACGAGACGCACCTGCCGGGCGGCGGGGTCGGCCGGCTCAACCCGATCACCGCGCGCTAGGATCGGGACGCCAGCCCCCAGGCGTCGTCGGCGAGGCCCGCCGCTGCGGATGAGGGGACGCCGGAAGTCCCCCGCAAGCCCGTCATCCCGAGCCTAGGCCGGCCGCGCTCCCGGAAAACGGGGCAGGTCGTCCTCGATGGGCCACCAGTCGGCCTTGGAGTCGGCGTAGGCGTGGGAGCCGAGCTTCGCCTCCACCGGCGGGTCCAGGAGGCCCGCCCGGATGCGCACCGTCTCCGGCGCGTGGGTCAGGCGGCTCATCAGCGGCGCGCCGCAGGTTCCGCAGAACACCCGCTCCTTGCCCGGCGAACTCTCATAGGCCCGCAGGGCGCGTTCGCCCGACAGCAGGCGGAAATTCCCGGCCGCCACCGGAATGTTGGTGGCGAAGGGCGCGCCCTGGGCCTTGCGGCAGGCGCCGCAGTGGCAAATCTGGATCGCCGGCAGGGGGCCCGCGATCTCGAAGCGCACGGCGCCGCACAGGCAGGACCCGGAATGGAGGGGAGGCTCGGACATCGGCGGGTTCCAGGAGCTAGGGATCGATCCGTTCGACCCGTTCGGGATGGCCCGACCATTGCCAGGCCATGCTCGGGCGCGAAACCCCCAGCATCATGCCGCCGAGGCTGGGCGGGTGCAGCCAGAGCTGGTCGGAGTTCAGCTCGGCGGGGCGGCCGGCCGGCCGGTCGATGGTGACGCCCGCGCCGCCGCCGGCCCGCTCGATGGCGCCCAGGTCCCGGCTCTCGGCGAAGGCCATGTAGAAGCCGGTCCCCTCGCGGGCGTGGTAGCGGCCCATGGTCTTGTCCGGGTCGATGGGGGTGATCACCTCGAACCGATGCAGCCGTCCCTTCTCGAACAGGGTCAGCACCCCGGTGTAGCCGAAGGTCTCGGAGGTGATGGTGGTGAAGCTGCTCTCGTCCAGGCCGAACGCGTCCCGAATCCGGGCGACGGCGCCGGCCTGGTCGGCGGCCAGCACGGTGGCCTCGTAGAGGAAGTCGATCCGTCCGGCAGGCTCCCGCCGGGCCTGGGGCGAGATGACGAATTCGATGGGCGCGCCCTCGATGGTCAGGGTCAGGTAGTGGCGGCCGTCCTCGGCGCGGTGGGCGGCGCCTGAGGCCCGGGCGACCTCGGCGACCTTGCCGGGATCGGGGGAGGCGGCGCCGGCGGCGTAGAGGTGCGCCCGGCCGCGCCGCTTCAACGCCGCCTCGATCGCCCCGGTCCCGTCAGGCTCCAGGATCTCGATGTCGGACGTCCCGGCGCGCAGGATCAGGCGGCGGGCGCCCAGGCTCGGCAGGGTGTCGCGGCCCACCTCGACCGCGCCCAGGCGGTCACGCCATTTCGCGGCGGCGGCCTCGGCGTCCGGGGTCGCGAGGAGCAGCCGGTCGATCTCGGTCAGCATGGCGGTCCTTTCCGGCGAAGGCGGCGACGCTCGACCGGAACAGCGGCGATTGCAAGCGCGCCCCGGCGCGAAAATTGGACTCGATT
>DASUIJ010000132.1:0-2259 GCA_036279815.1 Phenylobacterium sp.
ATCGGGGATTGTTGAGGAAGCGATCCGACAGCTTCTTGATGGGCGGCGGCATCGTCGCGGAGAAGAGCAGCGTCTGACGCGTGGCGGGCAGCTTCGTGCAGATATGCTCGATGTCCGGAATGAAGCCCATGTCGAGCATCCGGTCGCCCTCGTCGATGACGAGGATTTCGACCGCCGAGAGCAGCAGGCGGCCGCGCCCGAAATGGTCGAGCAGCCGTCCTGGGGTCGCGATCAGCACATCGGCGCCGCGATCGAGCTTGCGGTTCTGCTCGTCGAACGAGACGCCGCCGATCAGCAGCGCCCAGGACAGCTTGATCTTCTGGCCCCTGGCGTACTTCTCGAAGGACGCGGAAACCTGGTCGGCCAGTTCGCGGGTCGGCGCGATCACCAGGGCGCGCGGCATGCGCGCCTTCGAGCGGCCGGCGGCCAGCCGGTCGATCATCGGCAAGGTGAAGGCGGCGGTCTTGCCGGTCCCCGTCTGGGCGATGCCCAGCACATCTCTGCCGGCCAAGGCGACGGGAATAGCTTCGGCCTGAATGGGAGTGGCGGTGGTGTAGCCGGTATCGGCCACAGCCTGTAGCGTTGCGGGCGAGAGCCCAAGTTCAGAAAATTCTGTCATCAGTTGCAATTTGGGCGGCAGGCGCGCCCGAAAAACAGAGGCATGCGTACCGCGGCGGCGCGGACGGCGATCGTCGCGCGCGGCGGAAGATACGGTCTGCCGCCTCTAAGTCAACGCGTTACAGGGCTTTGGGTTGCCGACCCCCTCCGGGGCCGGCCTCAGACGTCGAGATCGGCGGTGGCGAACTCGGCGTTTTCCTGGATGAAGCGGAAACGCAACTCGGGCTTCCGGCCCATCAGGGATTCCACAAGGTCCTCAACCGACTCCTCGGCGCGAGGCAGGGTGACGCGGGCCATGGTCCGGGTGGCCGGGTCCATGGTGGTCACCTTGAGCTGCGCCGGCATCATCTCGCCCAGGCCCTTGAACCGGCCGATGTCCGGCTTCTTGCCCTTGAACTCCGTGGCCAGCAGTTCGTCCCGGTGGGCGTCGTCCCGCGCGTAGACCGCCTTGCCGCCGTGGCTGAGGCGATAGAGCGGGGGGAGGGCCAGATAGAGGCGCCCGGCCCGGATCAGGTTGGGCATGGTGCGGAAGAAGAAGGTGATCAGCAGACTGGCGATGTGGGCGCCGTCGACGTCGGCGTCGGTCATGATCACCACGCGCTCGTAGCGCAGGTCCTCTTCCTTGAACTTCGATCCGCCCTGGACGCCCAGGGCCAGCATCAGGTCCGACAGCTCCTTGTTCTGGCCAAGCTTGTCGATCGAGGCGGAGGCTACGTTCAGGATCTTGCCGCGCAGGGGAAGGATCGCCTGGGTGCGGCGGTTGCGCGCCTGTTTTGCGGAACCGCCGGCCGAGTCGCCCTCGACCAGGAAGATCTCGGTGCCGTCGGTGGCCTGGCCGGAACAGTCGGCCAGCTTGCCCGGCAGGCGCAGCTTCCGGGTCGCCGAGGCGCGGGCCACTTCCTTGTCGCGGCGGCGCTTCAGGCGCTCCTCGGCGCGCTCGATGACGAACTCCAGCAGGGCGGTGGCGGCCTTGGGCTGGGCTGTCAGCCAATGGTCGAAGGGGTCCCGCAGTGCGTTCTCGACCAGCCGCTGGGCGTCGGCCGAGGACAGGCGCTCCTTGGTCTGGCCCTGGAACTCCGGATTGGCGACGAAGACGCTGACCAGGGCGCCGGCCTGGGCCACCACGTCCTCGGCGGTGATCAGTCCGCCGCGTTTCTCCCCCGAAAGCTCCGCATAGGCCTTGAGGCCGCGGGTGAGCGCCGCGCGCAGGCCGGCTTCGTGGGTGCCGCCCTCCGGGGTCGGCACGGTGTTGCAGTAGGACTGCATGAAACTGTCGGCCTCGCCGAAGCCGGCGGGCGTCCAGGTGACCGCCCATTCGACCTTGCCGGCCTCGCCCTTGCGCTCGAATCGCCCGGCGAAGGGTTCGGGCGTCACGGTCTCGATGCCCGAGACCCTTTCGGCCAGGAAGTCGGCCAGGCCATTGGGGAAGCGGAAAGTCGCCTCGGCCGGGGTCTGGTCGTGGATGCGGGAAGGGTCGCATTTCCAGCGGATCTCGACCCCGCCGAACAGATAGGCCTTGGAGCGGGCCATCCGGTAGAGGCGCGCCGGCTTGAAGGTGGCGCCCTCGCCGAAGATGACCGGGTCGGGGACGAAGCTGATCCAGGTGCCGTGCTTCTTGGTCGGACCAAGCTTTTCGATGCC
>DASUIJ010000133.1:0-8008 GCA_036279815.1 Phenylobacterium sp.
ATCGGCGACCGCAACACCATCGCCAAGGTCGATCCCGTCAGCTTCGCCGTGAAGCCGGTGTGGTCGGACCAGGTCTCCCTGGCCGCCGGCGACGGCAAGATCGCGCTCAGCGCCAACGCCCGCACCGCCGCCAGCGTCAGCCAGTCCTTCGCCTTCGCGCCACGCATCGTCGCCGGCCCCGTCGCGGCCATGGCCCCGATCACCCACGACAACGACGCCCTGAGCCCGGCGACCAGGGCCCGGAGCATCACCTGGAAGAACGAAGGCTTCGACGTCCAGGGCTGGCTGCTGGCGCCCCCGGGCCTGGAGGCGGACAAGACCTATCCGATGGTGGTCCAGATCCATGGCGGCCCGGCCTCGGCGGCGCAGCCCAACTTCATCTGGAAGGGCCCGATCCACGACCTGCTGGCCCAGGGCTATTTCGTGTTCCAGCCCAATCCCCGCGGCTCGTTCGGCCAGGGTGAGGCCTTCACCACCGCCAACGTCCAGGATTTCGGCGGCGGCGACCTGCGCGACATCCTGGCAGGCGTCGACGCCGTCGAGAAGATCGCCCCGGTCGACGACAGCCGCCTGGGCGTCTACGGCCACTCCTACGGCGGCTACATGACCATGTGGACCGTCACCCACTCGACCCGCTTCAAGGCGGCGGTGGCCGGCGCCGGCATCGCCAACTGGATCAGCTATTACGGACAGAACGGCATCGACCAGTGGATGATCCCGTTCTTCGGCGGCACGGCCTACGACAACCCTGCCGTCTATGACCGCCTGTCGCCGATCCGCTCGATCAAGGCCGCCAGGACCCCGACCTTCATCTATGTGGGCGAGCGCGACGTGGAGTGCCCGCCGGCCCAGTCGCTGGAGTTCTGGCACGGGCTGAAAGCCATGAACGTCCCCACCTCGCTGGTGATCTACGAGGGAGAGGGCCACGGCATCCGCAGTCCGGAGCACAACCAGGACCTCAACGCCCGCGTGGTGGGCTGGTTCGACAAGCACCTCGCCCGGCCCTGACGCCCCGCGTCGTCATCTGAGCCGTCCGGGGGCTAGAAACCCAGCCGCACCACCACGCCGGCCGCGGCGCAGCCCAGCACCACGGCGATCACCGGCGCGTGCCAGCGGATCAGCGCCACTCCGGCCGCCAGCGCCAGAGCCGCCGCCAACGGATCCAGGCTCGCCAGCTGAGGCAGGTCGACGGCGTGGCCGCCCGGCGCCCGCCAGGTCCAGCTCCGCGCGAACAGGGCATGGATCGCGAACCAGAGCCCCAGGTTGGCGATCACCCCCAGCACCGCCGCCGTCACCGTGACCAGGGCGCCCCGGGCCCTGGCGCCGAACCGCTCGGCGAAGGGCGCGCCCGCGAAGATCCAGAGGAAGGACGGCGCGAAGGTCGACCATGAGGCCAGCAACGCCGCAGCCACCGCCAGGCCCGCGCCGCCGCCCGGCGCCTGCCAGCCCGCCATGAAGGCCACATGCTGGTTGACCAGGACCAGCGGCCCCGGCGTCGTCTCGGCCAGGCCCAGGCCGTCGATCATCTGCGCCGCCGTCAGCCAGCCATGGGTCGCCACCGCCTGCTGCTGCAGATAGGCCAGGGCGGCGTAGGCTCCGCCGAAGCTCACCGCCGCCAGGCCGGAGAACAGGGCCGCGACCTCCGTCAGCAGGTGTCGCGGACCGAGCGTCAGCCACAGGCCCGCCAGCGGCGCCAGCCACAGCGCGCCCCAGGCCGCCGCCGTCGCCAGCGCGCGTCCCGCCCGGGGCGCTTCGCCGCGGGAGGGCTCCGCGCCGCTTGGGCGCATCAGGCCCGCCAGGCCCGCGGCCAGCACCACCAGCGGGAAGGGGACGCCGAACACCCCGATCGCCGCCAGCGCCGCCGCCGCGACCGCGACGTCCGCCCAGCCCTTCAGCGCCCGGCGGCCGATCCGGACCAGCGCCTCGGCCACCAGGCCCAGCACCGCGGCCTTCACCCCGTAGAATATCGCCGCGACCCAGGGGATGGTCCCGTGCGCCGCGTAGAGCCAGGACAGGCCCAGCATCACCGCCACGCCCGGCAGCACGAACAGCAGGCCCGCGATCAGCCCGCCGCGGACGCCGTGCAGCAGCCAGCCCAGATAGGTCGCCAGCTGCTGGGCCTCAGGGCCGGGCAGCAGGGTGCAGAAGCTGAGCGCGCGCAGGAAATGCGCCTCGTCGATCCATCGCTTTTCGTCGATGAACACCCGGTGCATCAGGGCGATCTGCCCCGCCGGGCCGCCGAAGCCCAGCACGCCGACCTTCCAGCTCGCGCCGGTCAGCGCGGCGAGGCTCGGGCGCCCGGCCGTCGCGGTCGGATCCGCCTCGCCCCCCACGCCCGGCCCTATCCGGCGGCGCGCGCGAACTGCGCGTCGGCGTGCGACCAGTTCACCGCCCCCATGAAGGCGTCGACATAGGCGGCGGCCTTGGCGCCGTAGTCCATGGCGTAGGCGTGCTCGTACATGTCCAGCGCCAGGATCGGCGCGCCCCCGGCCAGCGTCATGGTGTGGTCGGCCGCCCAGCTGTTGACCAGCCGGCGGTCGTGGCGGCTCCAGGTGAGCAGCACCCAGCCCGAGCCGCCGCCCAGCGCCTTGCCCAGCGCCGCGAACTCCGCCCGCCAGCGCGCGTCGCTGCCGAAGTCCCGTTCGATGGCCTGGGCAAGCCTGGCCCCGGGCCGTCCGGGGACGCCCAGGCCCGCGAAATAGAGTTCATGCAGGATCATCGAATTCCAGGCGATGAGCTCCTCGCGTTTCAGGCCATTGAGCTCAAAGCCCGGCGCCGTCGCGGGATCGAGCCTGGCGAGGTCCGCCTGGATCGCCCCCAGGCGCTTCACCGCCCCCGCATAGTTGTTGTCGTGGTGGCTCACGAGCAGCTTTTCCGACAACCCTGGAATGGCCTTCGGATCGAACGGCAGGGGTTGCGGGACGAAGCCTGGGGCGGCCTGGGCCTGCGCCGGATTCCCGCTCATGGCGGCGGCCGCCGTGACGACGCCGGCGGCGGCCAGCAGGCCCCTGCGCGAAAGGTCTGGTTCCATCACGATGCGATCTCCCGGTTGCGGCGCCGGCGGCGGCCCGCCGCGGCCAGTTCGTCGATCAGGTCTACGATGGGCTCTGTGACCACCGCCCTGGGGCGATCATAGTCCGTGTTCAAGTGCGGCGTGTTTCAGTTTCGGGCCTTGGCGAGACCCGGCGCCGGCGGAGCCGCACGAAGGCTATCGCGCCCATTGGGCCAGCCAGTCGGCCAGGGCCTGCGGGCTCATGTGGCGGGCGTCGGACAGTTCGGCCACCCTGCCTTCGTTCAGCAGCCGGTCGGTCCTGGGGTCGATCACCAGCAGGGCCGGCACGCCTTCCAGCCGCTTGGTGATTCCGTAGTGGGCGGGCACCTGCAGGTTCCTGTCGAACCGGCCCACGTCCACCGTCACCATGACGAAGTGCCTGTCGACGAACTTCTTGAATTCCGGAAGCTCCAGCGTCCCCGCCAGGATCCGGCAGTCCGGGCACCAGTTGCCGCCCAGGTCGAGGATCAGGACCTTGCCCTGCGCCTTGGCCCTGGCCCTGGCCGCGGCCACCACCTTGTCGGCGTCGGCCTTCTCGTCATAGGGATAGGGCAGCGGGGTCTTCAGCTGGGCGTATGAGGCGATGCTCACCTTGGGCGACGGCGCGGCGGCCTGGGCGCCGGTGGCGACCATCAGCACTGCGAGAGCGAAGGCGGCGGCACGTTTGATCATGATCGGGTCCTGGAAAGGTCACCTGTTACGCGTGGAGATACCTACCGCCCGCCAATCTCCATCACCAACTGAGGAATTCGGCGTCAGGCCCCAGCTTTCCTCACGTCCGGTCCCCAGCCGGGCCTGCTCAACCTCAGCCGACGCCGATGAACGGCGCCCGCTCTACCCCCGGATACTGGCGACCCAGGCCTCGGCGCTGTCGGCGGCCGGCCCGGAGGCGTCGACCTGGCGCCAGCCGACTTCGCCCACGTCCAGCTCCAGCTGCATGCGCAGGGTCGCCACCGTGGCGTCCGAGGCGTCGCCTTCCCGGCCTTCGATGCGGCCGGCCAGCACTTCGGGTTCGGCATGCAGCCATACCCCGTGGAACGGCACGCCGGCGTCCCTCGCCAGCTGCTCCACCCGCGCCCGCAGGTCCGGCTGGATGAATGTGGCGTCGAGAACCACCGCCCGGCCGGCGTCCAGCAGGATGCGCGCCTCGGCGATCAGGGTCTCGTAGACCTGGGCGTAGAAGGCGGGAGAATAGACCGCCTGGGACAGCTCGGTATCGGGCGAGACCCCCATCAGCCGCTTGCGCACCTCGTCGGTCCGCAGCACCACCGCGCCCGGCGCGGCGCCCAGGCCCGGGGCGATCAACCGCGCGAAGGTGGTCTTGCCCGAACCCGACAGCCCGCCCACGGCCGACAGGCTGGGCGCCGGCGGCTTCAGGTGCTCCAGGGCCGCATAGAGGTAGGAGGTCGCCGCCGCGTCGTCGCCGGAATGGGCCTGCACGTGAGCCCTGACCCCGGCCCGCACCGAGAGCATGAGCGGCAGGGCCGCCAGCCCGGCCTGCAGGTCGGGGCCCTCCTTGCGCGCCGCCTCGTCCAGATAGGCCGACAGCACCCGTACCGCGGCGTCCCGGCGGCGGCGGAAGTCCAGGTCCATCAGCAGGAAGGCCAGGTCGTACTGGACGTCGATGTCCGACAGCACGTCGTTGAACTCGATGCAGTCGAACAGGATCGGCTTGCCGTTCTCCAGCAGGATGTTTCCCAGGTGCAGGTCGGCGTGGCAGTGGCGGGCGAACCCGGCGGCCCGGCGGGCGTCCAGCAGGGCCTCGCGCCGGGCGTATTCGGCGTCGGTGGCGGTCACCACCGCCTCCACCAGCTCAGGCCCCAGCCGCGGACCCAGTTCGCGCAGCAGCCTGGCGTTGGAATCGATGGTGAATTTCAGCGCCTTGCCGCCGCCGCCCTGGGGCCGGGGTTCGGCCTTCGCGTGCAGCGCGGCGACTTCGCGGCCCAGCGCGTCCGCCAGCTGGCCGTCCACCGCCCAGGGCCTGGCCGCCAGCACAGAGGTCTCGTCGAACCGGCGCATCTCCAGGGCGTACTCGACCACCTCGCCGGGTCCGTCGAGCTCGAGCAGGCCTTCGCCCGCCCGGGTCACCCGGCGCACCGCGCGATAGATGTCGGAGGCGGCGGCCCGGTTGAACCTCAGCTCCCGCTCCAGCGCCCACTGGCGAAGGTCCAGGGTCGAGTAGTCCAGATAGCCCAGGTCCACCCGCCGCTTGACCTTGAAGGCCCGCTCGCCGGCCAGGTAGACCCGCGCGCAGGCGGTCTCGATAGCCGTCTCGGCCTGACCGGCGAACCAGCCGGCCACTTCGGCCTCCTCGGGGTCGGTCATGGATAGAGGCGGCTGGTGGTCCATCCGTCGGGAACCCGCTCGAACACCAGCCGCTCGTGCAGGCGGAACGCCCGGTCCCGCCAGAACTCGATCCGCTGCGGCGTCACCCGGAACCCCGACCAGTGCGGCGGCCGCGGCGGCTTGCCCAGGCCGAACTTCAGCCCGTACTCCGCGATCCGCTTTTCGAAGGCCAGCCGGTCCGGCAGCGGCCGCGACTGCTCGGACGCCCAGGCGCCCAGCTGCGCCGGCCGCGCCCGGGTCGCCCAATAGGCGTCGGCCTCGGCCTCGCTGACCGGCGTCACCGTCCCGCGCACCCGCACCTGCCGCCGCAGGGACTTCCAGTGGAACAGCAGCGCCGCCTTGGGGTCCTGCGCCAGTTGCCGGCCCTTGGCGCTTCCCAGGTTGGTGTAGAACACGAACCCGTCGGGGCCTGCGTCCTTCAGCAGCACCATCCGCACGTCCGGCAGGCCGTCGGCGTCCGCGGTGGCCAGGGCCATGGCGTTGGCGTCGTTGACCTCCTTGGCCACCGCCTCCGTCAGCCATTCCGCGAACAGCGCCATCGGGTCCTCCGCCGTCAGCGGGGGCAGGTCGGCTGCGGCCACCTGGCGGAGATAGTCATCCTCGCTGGGCGAGGCCGGGATCGCGGGCTTGTCGTTCATGGCGGCGATATAGCGCGGCCCAGGCAGGAACGGCAGGCTCCTTTTTGCCTGTAGATTTTCAGCGGGCGTGGAGGAATCGCAAGCTTGGCCAGGGACCCGGTAATCTTTTGTCCACTTCCGCGATCCTGAATCCGCTCCGGGGGGGGCGTCCTGAGAGAGAGGCCCAGATGAACTTCAAGACCGCCAGGGGCGCCATCGCCTTGGCCTCCGCGCTCACCCTGGCCGCATGCGCCACGACACCGCCCGAGCGGCAGACCGCGGGAACCCGCCCCGAGCGCCAGGCCGCCGGGCCCCGCCTCGACCGCCAGGCCGAGGGCCAGGCCCAGGCCTTCGAGGCGTTCATGCGCAAGGCCGGCGCCATCGACGCCGGGTTCTCCGGCCCGGCCGAAGTGACCCAGGCTCTCGGCGCCGGCGCGGCCTACGAGCCCCGGCAACTGGAGGCGGGCATGATCGCCTACGCCGCCATGGCCGCCCTGGAGGAGCCCCGCTTCGTGGCCGGCGTCCGCAAGTCCGCCCAGGGACGCGAGGGCCAGGACCTGGCCAGCCGCCTGGCCGCCCGTCCTGATCTCGCCGACGACCTGCCCGGCGGGTCCCAGGCCGCCGCCCGCGCCAGCGCCGCCCTCTACCGCCAGGGCGAAACCCTGGGGGCCAGCGGCCGCAAGGTGAAGTCCGCCGCCTACAGCATCCAGCATCAGGCCTGGGCCAATTCGAAGGTCGCCGATCCCAGGGGCCGGCTGGCCCGGGTGAAGCAGAACGCCGTCTATCGTCCCGACGGCGACGACCGCGCCCGGCTGTACAAGGCCGTGGCCCAGGGCGGAGCGCGCGGCGGTCCCGCCAGCCCGGTGGTCCAGCGCGGCCTGGCCCTGGCGGCGCTCACCGTGCTCGGCCAGGACGGCAAGGCCCGCGGCCTGATGAGCGAGCCCCGGAGCGAAATGTGCCTCAGGATGGCCAAGCTCAACTTCCACCAGTGCCTGGCCAGCGCCGGCCCCTATTATGAAGACATCTACTGCCTGGGCCTCCACGCCATGATCGACCCGGGGCAGTGCGTCACGTCCGCCTCCCAGGCCCGCGGCGTCGCCAGCCGCTGACGCGGCGCAGAGCGGCACCCCCCGTTCGTCATCCTCCGGTCCCGGCTTCGGCCGGGCGGAGGCTGGCGATCGGGAGGTCCTCCGCAAAAAACATCGCCCGCGCCCCGGCGGCGCCTTGCGCTTAACCCACCATTGACCCCGCCCGCCCCATCCTGGCGCCGATGAGTGAGACCACGCTTCACATGGACACGCGCCGCGCGCGCGAGGTGCTGGGTCTCTCCGTGTTCCACACCGGGGCCGATCTGCGCCGCGCCTTCCGCGAGGCCGCCAAGCGGGCGCACCCCGACCGCCAGGGCGGCGACGCCGGGCGGTTCCGCGAGGTGGTCGAGGCCTTCCGCATCCTGCAGCGTCCGGGCGACGCAGCTCCTCCACGCCGGTTCGCCTCGCCGCCCGCCGCCGTCGCCCGCCGCCCGTCGGCGCCCATCGGCTCCGACATCCTGTCCGTGCCGCCCCTTGCGGCGATGCACGGCGGCCGGCTCGACCATGTGCTGCCCGATGGCCGTCAGATCCGGATCACCGTCCCGCCCGGCCTGCGCGCCGGGGACACGGTTCGCGCCGGGGAGGTGGACCTCAAGGTGGCCATCCGGGGCGAAGGCGACATGCTGGTCCGCGGAGACGACCTCTGGATCAATGTCCGCGTCGATCCGCGCCTGCTGGCCGAGGGCGGGCGCGTGGCGCTGGAGACACCGCTGGGCCGCCGGGTGGTCTGGATCACCAGGAAGGCCGGAGAGCGCGGCCTGGTGCGTCTGGTCGGCCAGGGACTGCCGGCGCGCGGCCGGTGGCGCGAAGGCCACCTGTTCCTGCGCCTCACCCCGCTGGCGGCGGGCGCCGCCGACTCCGCCGCCCGAACCCTGCTGCGCCGGTTCACCGCCGCCTGGGCCGCC
>DASUIJ010000134.1:0-8018 GCA_036279815.1 Phenylobacterium sp.
CGAAGAGGTTGTTGAGCGCGTTGACATAGGCCTTGGCGGAGGCGGTCAGGGTGTCGGTGTCCGCCGCCTGGCCGGTGGCGATGCGCCCCTCTTCTTCGAGGCGGACCGAGACCTGGGCCTGGGCGTCGGTCCCCTCGGTCACCGCATGCACCTGGAACAGGCGCAGGATGGCCGTGTGCGGCACCGCCTCGTGGATGGCGTTGAACACCGCGTCCACCGGGCCGTCGCCGGTGGCGGAGGCGGAGGTCTCGACCCCGTCGACGCTGACGGTCAGCTCGGCCTGCTGCGGCCCCTCGGTGCCGGCCACCACCCGCAGGTGCTTGACCTGGATGCGGTCCGCGCCCGAGGCCAGGGCGTCGTCCACCAGGGCCACGATGTCGTCGTCGAAGACGTGCTTCTTCTTGTCGGCCAGGTCCTTGAAGCGCTGGAAGGCTTCGTTCAGCGCGTTCTGGCCCAGTTCGTAGCCCAGGGCCTTCAGCTTTTCGCGGAAGGCGTGGCGGCCGGAATGCTTGCCCATCACCAGGTTGGTGGCGCCTTGGCCCACGTCCTCCGGCTTCATGATCTCGTAGGTCTCGGCGTTCTTCAGCATCCCGTCCTGGTGGATGCCGCTCTCGTGCGCGAAGGCGTTCTTGCCGACGATCGCCTTGTTGAACTGGACCGGGAAGCCGGTGATGGCCGAGACGTAGCGGCTGGCCCGCGTGATGTTCAGCGGATCGACCCCCGTATAGTAGGGCAGCGCGTCGCCGCGCACCTTCAGCGCCATGACGATCTCTTCGAGGGCGGCGTTGCCGGCCCGCTCGCCGATTCCGTTGATCGCGACCTCGACCTGGCGCGCGCCGCCCTGGACGCCGGACAGGCTGTTGGCCACGGCCAGGCCCAGGTCGTTGTGGCAATGGGTGGAGAAGATCACCTGGTCCGCGCCGGGCACGTTCTCGATCAGGTCGCGGAAGATGTCCGCGTATTCCGACGGATAGGTGTAGCCGACGGTGTCGGGGATGTTGATCGTGGTGGCGCCGGACTTGATGGCCGCCTCGACGCAACGTCGCAGGAAGTCACGCTCGGTGCGGGTGGCGTCCTCGGCCGACCACTCGACGTCGCCGCACAGGTTGCGGGCGTGGCTCACCGACTTGGAGACCATGTCCAGCACGGTCTCCGGCTCCATCTGCAGCTTCCACTTCATGTGGACCGGGCTGGTGGAGATGAAGGTGTGGATGCGGCCGCGCTTGGCGGGGCGGATCGCCTCGGCGCAGCGGTCGATGTCGGCCATGCCGGCGCGCGCCAGGCCGCAGACGGTGCTCTCGGTGACGATCTCGGCGATCGCCCGCACCGCCTCGAAATCGCCGTTCGAGGCGATCGGGAAGCCGGCTTCGATCACGTCGACCCGCATCTCCTCCAGGATCTTGGAGAGCTCCAGCTTCTCCTCCAGGGACATGGAGGCGCCGGGCGACTGCTCGCCGTCACGCATGGTGGTGTCGAAGACGATGACCCGGTCTTTGGGATCACGTACGGGTTCTGCGCCGGCGGCGTCGATAGGGGGTGCAGTCATGGTGTCTCTCTTCGCAGGGCTTTTTAGGTATCTCGGGCGGACGGGTCATCCCCTGAAACGCCCGGCCGCGAAGATGCGCAGCCTAAAGAGGCGCCCAGGGGCGGCTAAGCCCCAGCGAAAGAAGCAGCTGGCTGTGCGGAGACGTACGCATGGCGTCGTATGTATCGAAAGGGTCGCTTCGCCGCAAGAGTCTTGCTCGGAAAACGGGTTCAACCTGCCACTTGAGCAAGAACCTTGCTGACGGCCGGTCGGGCCTGCATTCGCGCGAAATGCTCGGAGATCTTCGGGAAGCGGGCCATGTCGATCCCGTCGCGCGGCAGCCAGCCCGCCACGGTGAACAGGTAGGGGTCGCAGATCGTGTAGTCGTCGCCCATCACCCAGGGCCCGCGCAGGTACTCCGTCTCGATCAGCTGGGCGCACTCGGCGAACACCTCGGGGGCCTTGCGCCGCATGTCGGCGATGGCGACGGGGTCGTCGGCCCAGCGGTAGCCGCGATGCCGGTGGGCGGCGGCCGGATGGACGGTGGCGCAGAGATAGGCGTTGAAGGCCTGGACTTCGGCGAAGGCGAACGGATCGTCCAGCGGCGCCAGCCGCGCGGCCGGAAAGCTCTGGGCGATATAGGTCAGGATGGCGGGCGCCTCGCTCAGCGGGCCGCGGTCGGTGACCAGGGCGGGCACGCGGCTCTTGGGATTGATCGCAAGGTATTCGGGCTTGCGCTGATCGTTGTCGGCGAAGTTCAGGCGCACCACCTCGTAGTCGGCGCCCGCCTCCTCCAGCGCGATCTCGCAGGCCAGGCCGATGGTGCCGGGATGGGTGAACAGTTTCAGCATGTTCAGGTCTCCTGTTGCTGCTGGGTCTCGCGGGATTTCAGCCATCTCTGGGCGAACCAGCCGATGGCGATCCAGGCGACCGCGATGGCGACCAGCCAGGCCACGTGGCGCCAGCCCCCGCCCCTCATCGCCTGGACGATGGAATTGCCGGCGAAGGCGGTGAGCGCGATCTTCGGCACGATGCCCAGAGCCGTGCCGGTGGCGAAGTGGAACACCCTCATGGGGGTGACGCCGGCGGCCATGTTGACCACGATGAACGGCGCCGAGGGCACCAGCCGCACGATCAGGCTGGCCAGGAAGCCGTTGCGGCCCACCAGGTCCATGAACCGCTGCATGCTCTCGCCCGACAGGGTCTTGAGGGTCCGCGCGCCGGCCAGCCGGCCCAGGTAGAAGCCGACCAGGGACGAGACCATGGTGCCGACCCAGCTGTAGGCGAACCCGGTCCACGGGCCGAACGCCACCACGGCGGCGGCGATCAGCACGAACTGCGGCACCCCGATGAAGGCCAGCAGGGCGAAGGACAGCACCGCCGCCGGCAGGGCCCACGGCCCGCTGGTGGCCCCCAGCCAGGTCTCCACCGTGGCCTCGCCGTCGAAACCCAGAACCTGGGAGCCGAACAGGAACACCACGCCGACGCCGCCGAACAGCACGAAGGACACGGCCAGCGCGCCCCAGGCCTGACGGTCCATGTTGGTGATGAAGGTCAGGAAGCGACGCATGGCGGTTGCGTCGCCTGTTCGGCGGCGAGGGTCAAGCTTCGCCTTGCCGGTGGCCCTGCGGCCGGCAATCCGCCCAGGCCGTCGCTTTCGCGGCCGTCGCGTCTATGCCTTTGCGGTCGGTTCCGCTAAACCCCGCCGCGATCCTTCAACCTCGCCCCGGGAGTTTGCCCGCCATGTCGCTTGAGTCCTCTACGCTTGCCCGCGTGAAGCCGTCGGCCACCCTGGCCACCGATCAGAAGGCGCGGGAGCTCAAGGCCCAGGGCAAGGACGTCATCAGCCTGGGCGCCGGCGAGCCCGACTTCGACACCCCGGACAACATCAAGGAAGCCGCGATCAAGGCGATCCGCGACGGCAAGACCAAGTACACCACCGTCGACGGCATTCCGGAGCTGAAGCAGGCGATCGTCGACAAGTTCGCCCGCGAGAACGGCCTGACCTACAAGACCTCCCAGGTGAACGTCTCCCCCGGCGGCAAGCCGGTGGTGTTCAACGCCATGATCGCCACCCTGAACCCCGGCGACGAGGTGGTGGTGCCGACCCCCTACTGGGTCAGCTATCCCGACATGGTCCGGCTGGCCGGCGGCACGCCCGTGTTCGCGCCCACCACGGCGGAAGCCGGCTTCAAGCTGAAGCCCGCCGACCTGGAGGCCGCGATCACGCCCAGGACCCGCTGGCTGATCCTGAACTCGCCGTCCAACCCCTCGGGCGCGGCCTACACCAAGGACGAGCTCAAGGCGCTGGCCCAGGTGCTGCTGCGCCATCCGCAGGTGTGGATCCTGACCGACGACATGTACGAGCACCTGATGTTCGACGACATGCCGTTCTGGACCATCGCCCAGGTGGAGCCCGGCCTCTACGACCGCACCCTGACTATGAACGGGGTCTCCAAGGCCTACGCCATGACCGGCTGGCGGATCGGCTACGCGGCCGGCCCCGAGCCGCTGATCAAGCTGATGGCCAAGGTCATGAGCCAGACGACCTCCAACCCCTCGTCGATCTCGCAGTGGGCGGCGGTCGAGGCGCTGAACGGCCCGCAGGACTTCATCAAGCCCAACGCCAGGCTGTTCCAGGAGCGCCGCGACCTGGTGGTGTCGATGCTGAACCAGGCCACCGGCCTGAAGTGCCCGACCCCGGAAGGCGCCTTCTATGTCTATCCGTCCTGCGAGGCGCTGCTGGGCAAGACCGCGCCGTCGGGCCGGACCATCGGCTCGGACCAGGACTTCGCCAACGAGCTCCTGGAGAGCGAGGGCGTGGCGGTGGTGTTCGGCGAGGCCTTCGGTCTCTCGCCCTTCTTCCGCATCAGCTACGCCACCGCCAACAACGTGCTGGAAGACGCCTGCGGCCGCATACAGCGGTTCTGCGCCGCGGTGAGATAGCATGGAGGCTTCGGCGCGTGCGGCGTTGGCGGCGGAGGTCGATCGCGCCGCCCGCCTGAAGGGGACCTTCACCCTGCGGTCGGGCCAGGTCTCGGACGAGTATTTCGACAAGTACCGGTTCGAGGCCGACCCCGTCCTGCTGGCGCGGGTCGCCGCCGCCATGCTGTGCCTCGTTCCGCCCGGGACCGAGGTGCTCGCGGGCCTGGAACTGGGCGGCGTGCCCATCGCCACCGCCATGTCCTTGCAGAGCGGCAAGCCCGCGGCCTTCGTGCGCAAGGAAGCCAAGACCTACGGAACCTGCCTCGCCGTCGAAGGCGGTTCGGTGCAGGGCCGCAAGGTGGTGATGATCGAGGACGTGATCAGCACCGGCGGCGCCGTGCGCGACGCCTATCATCAGTTGACGGCGGCGGGCGCAGAGGTGCTGGGCGTCGTCTGCGCCATCTGGCGCGGCGCAGGCGAACCCCGCATCGAAGGCGTGGACCTGCCGGTCTTCCCCGCCCTCACGCGGAACGACCTCGAAGCCGCGCGGACCTGACGGAAGCAAGACCGGTTCGTCCCGACCGCGCTCAGGCCTCCGGGTGCTTCTCGCGCCAGGCGGCCTTGGCGGCGTCCCGGGTCAGTTTCAGGCGAACCTTGTCGTTTTCGATCTGCTCCACCCACGTCAACGGGATCAGGTGGTGTTTGAAGCTCGAGCCCATGTCGAACTTGGAGAGCTCGATCTCGCCGCCCAGCACGTGGTCGACCTTGCCCACGTGTCCCCCGTCCGAGCCCACCACGTCCATGCGCCGGCGGATCTCAGAAGCCTGGATCATCTGCAATCTCCTCTGCCCGGTCCGAGTGACAAACCGACGGGATGGCGGCCAGGTTTCATCGGGGCGTGGACGGCATGGAACCCTGGCGGCGGCCGACCGATGCTCCTAGGCTGTGAAGCTGGCAGGCGCGACGTCGCCAAGGAGAGTTGAGATGACTGTCGTCAACTTCAACAAGGCGAAGAAGGCGCGCGACCAGGCGCTGGCCAAGGACGCGGCCGCCGCCAACCGGGCGAAATTCGGCCAGACCAAGGTCGAGCAGACCAAGTCGAAGGCGGAGCGCGATCAGGCCGACCGCACCCTGGACGGGGCGAAGCGCGAGATTCCCAAGGACGAAGACTAGCGAAGTCCGGCTCCGGGCGATCCGGACGCCCGACGGGTGGAGGAGGCTCGACACTCCCCACCCGACGCCTTCTGGGCCGGCGCGTTCCTCCCGAGGGAGAAACCCGACCTAGGCCGCCATCCTCGACGCCACGGCGGTGTCGCGGAATTCCACGGGGATGGCGTTGTAGAGCGTGGCCGGGGTGATGTTCAGCCGCTTGCGGGCGGCGTCCAGCGGCTCGTTCATCAGGCGATCATAGTCTTCGCCCAGCAGCCAGGCGGCGGCCTTGCCGCGCCGATATCCCTGCCAGATGGCCTTGGCGTAAGGATAGTCGCCCTTGCGGCTGCGAAGCGCGGCGCCCAGGCCGATCAGCGCCCAGCCCAGGCCCTTGGTCTGGGCGTAGGAGAACGCCACCAGGCACGCTTCGCCCAGGGCGTCGCGATGGTAGCCGGACAGGATGTGCCAGATGTCGTGGACGTCGCGGGTCCGGCGGCCCATCCAGGCATAGGGATGGCGCACCTCGATGTCGCCGGCCGTCTGGCGGCTGACCTCGGCCAGCCCCTCGGCGGACAGATGCTCTGAGCGGACGAAGTCGCGGTAGGCGGCGCCCACCGTGCCCGGGGCGAAGCTGTCCAGCCAGGCGTCGTCCATCAGCCTGGGGGCCAGTTCCTGCCGCTCGTAGGCGATGCGGCCGCCCTGCGGCGTGGTCATCAGCTTCATGTAGCAGTCGCGGGTCGCGGTCCCGTTCAGGGCCCGCATGATCTCGAACACCTGGCCGGTGTCCTCCTTGTCGGAGAGCAGCCGGCGAAGGGCCTTCAACGCCACGCCCCACTGGCGGCGCGGGGCCGGCATCGGGGTGGTCGCGGGGTTGGCGGCCGGCTTCAGGTCGATCACGTCGGCGGTCATGGCGAACCCTGGGAGTTTCGGAATGTCAAAGATGACGCTGGCGTCACTTTTTGGCAAGGGGATTCTCTACCCCTGAATTGCCCGATCCGCGGTGTTGCATCCGCGCCGCATTTGGGTTGTCTGGTCCTCGCAATGCCGAGACTTCGCAAACGCTCGATCCTGCTCGCGGGCCACGCCACCTCCATGGCGCTGGAGCCGGAGTTCTGGACGGTGCTGGAGGAGATGGCCCAGGCCGAGGGGCTGAGCCTCACCGGCCTGATCGCGCGCCTGGACCAGGAACGCGGCGAACGGCCCCTGGCCTCGGCCTGCCGGGTCGCGGCCCTGGCCTTCGCCCGGGGCTAGCTCGGACGGGCTGCGGACCCGGCGGGCTTCCGGACTTAAGCCCCGCGCAGTTCGTGCTACATATGTTCCGATGTCGGCTCCTGAATCGCACACCAATCCTTTCGAGGACACGTCCCTCCCCGCTCCGCGCATCAGCGACCTGGCTCGCGTGCGCGGTCCCGACTACCTGGAGGGCCTGAATTCCGAGCAGAGGGCGGCGGTCGAGGCCACCGAGGGCCCGGTGCTGGTGCTGGCCGGCGCGGGCACCGGCAAGACCCGGGTGCTGACCACCCGGCTGGCCCACATCCTGGCCACCGGCAAGGCCAGGCCGTGGGAGCTGCTGGCCGTCACCTTCACCAACAAGGCCGCCCGCGAGATGCGCGAGCGGATCACGGCGATCATCGGACCCGAGGCGGAAGGCCTGCGCTGGCTGGGCACCTTCCACGCCATCGCCGCCCAGATCCTGCGGCGCCACGCCGAGCTGGTGGGGCTGAAGTCGAACTACACCATCCTCGACACCGACGATCAGGAACGGCTGATCAAGCAGGTCCTGGAGGCCGAGAACGTCGACGCCAAGCGCTGGACGCCCAAGACGCTGGCGGGCCTGATCGACCACTGGAAGAACCGCGGCTGGACGCCGGAAAAGCTGCCGCCCTCGGAGGGCGCCTCGTTCGGTCCCAACAAGGGCCAGAAGCTCTACCAGCTCTATCAGGACCGGCTGCGGGTGCTGAACGCCTGCGATTTCGGCGACCTGCTGCTGCATAACCTGACCATCTTCCAGACCAAGCCCGACGTGCTGGCCGAGTTCCACCGCCGGTTCCGCTACATCCTGGTGGACGAGTACCAGGACACCAACGTCGCCCAGTACCTGTGGCTGCGCCTGCTGGCGCAGAAGAGCCAGAACCTCTGCTGCGTGGGCGACGACGACCAGTCGATCTATGGCTGGCGCGGCGCCGAGGTCGACAACATCCTGCGCTTCGAGCGGGACTTCCCCGGCGCCACGGTGATCCGGCTGGAGCGCAATTACCGCTCCACCAGCCACATCCTGGCGGCGGCCGCCGGCCTCATCGCCACCAACAAGAGCCGCCTGGGCAAGACCCTGTGGACCGAGAGCCAGGGTGGCGAAAAGGTGGTGGTGCGCGGCATCTGGGACGGCGACGCCGAGAGCCGGCTGATCGCCGACGAGATC
>DASUIJ010000135.1:0-3488 GCA_036279815.1 Phenylobacterium sp.
ACGCTCATAGGTGCCGCGGTGATGGACGGAATAGATGCAGAAGGCCCGGCGACGGCCGTATAGGGTGGCCGCCTGTCGCTCGACGAACGGGAACCCCGGCCGCCACATCAGCGATCCGTAACCGAACACCCAACGCTCAACCGTCATGGCCCGCCGCTCAAAACTTTCCCCATCACCTGTGCCCGATCCTGAGCCGGCCCGCAAACCGCGGCGCTTCTGGCTCTACGCGCCGTTCGTGCTGCTGCTCCTGGCGGCGACCGGCTGGACCGCCGGCTGGTGGTACCTGAGCCGGGAAGCGGTCAAGCAGATGGACGCCGCCGCCGAGCGGTACCGGGCCGCCGGCTACGAGATCGCCTGGGGCAAACGCGTGGTGGGCGGCTATCCGTTCCGCCTGGACGTCACCCTCACCGACGCCCAGGTCCGCGACCCCTCCGGATGGGCGCTGGCCTCGCCCCGCCTCGAGGCCGAGGCCTTCGTCCATTCCCTGGGCCACTGGGTGTTCGCCACGCCGGAAGGCCTGACCTTCGTCCGGCCGCTCGGCGGACCGGTCGAGGTGAAGGCCAAGACCCTGCATGCCAGTCTGCACGACCTGGACAAGCGACCGCCCAGCTTCTCCTTCGAAGGCGTCAAGCTGTCCTTCACCCCGGGCCCGGGGGCGGAACCCTTCGCGCTCGGCGCCGCCGAGCACGTGGAGCTGCACCTGCGGCCGGGGCCCGACGACCAGGGCGCGGTGCTGCTCAAGCTGGACGGCGGCCAGGCCCAGCTTTCCGGGCTGCTGGCCCGCATGGCCGGAGGCAAGCCGGTCTCCCTCGTCTGGGACAGCCTGCTGACGAAGATGAGCGGATTCAGCGGCGACACCTGGTCGGACGCCGCGCGCGCCTGGGCGCAGAACGGCGGGACAATTCAGGTCCGGCAGGCTGGACTGACGGCCGGCGACGCCCTGATCGGGGCCCGGGCCGGAACTCTCGGCGTCGACGCCGACGGGCGCCTCACCGGCGCGCTCGACGTGACCCTGCATCAGGCGCCACAGGCCCTGAACGCCATGGCCGCCCAGGGAACCATCCCGCCCGAGACCGCCATGGCCGCGGCCGCGGTGGCCGCCGCTCGCCAGGACTCCAACGACGCCGCTCACCTCAGCCTCACCTTCCAGGCCGGCCGTACGACCCTGGGGCCCGTCTCGGTGGCCCCGGCGCCGAAAGTGTTCTAGCCGAACGGCCGGTCCAGGGACGGCGGCGGGGTCGAGAACCACTTCGGGCCCGTCTCGGTCATGTGGAAGCAGTCTTCCAGACGCACGCCGAACTCGCCGGGGATGTAGATTCCGGGCTCGTCTGAGAAGCACATTCCGGGCGCCAGCCGGGTGGCCTCTCCATGCACCAGGTTGACGGGCTCGTGGCCGTCCAGCCCGATCCCGTGGCCGGTCCGGTGCGACAGGCCGGGCAGCCTGTAGCGCGGACCGTAGCCCAGGCTTTCGTAGTAGGCCCTGACCGCGTCATCGACCGAGCCCGCCTCCGCGCCCGGCCTGGCGGCCGCGAAGGCGATCTCCTGACCCTTGTGGACCTGGTCCCAGACCTGCCGTTGGCGCCGGGTCGCCTCGCCGAACACGAAGGTGCGGGAGATGTCGGACTGGTAGCCTTCCACCACGCAGCCGCAGTCCATCAGCACCACCCCGCCCTCGCGGACGACCTGCGGCTTGCCCGAGCCGTGCGGATAGGCCGAGGCTTCGCCCAGCAGGATCAGGTTGAACTCCACCTCCCCGCCCAGGGCGGTCGTGGCGCGGGTCATCAGGTCGGCCACGTCGCCGCGGCTCATGCCCTTCTGGATGCGCGGATAGGTCCAGCGATAGGCGGCGACGGTGATGTCGCTGGCGGTCTGCATCAGGGCCAGTTCGTGGGCGGTCTTGACCATCCGCACGCCGCGATTGATCGCCGCCCCGTTGACCACCCTGGCCCCGGGGAGCGCCTTGGCCAGAGCGTCGACGATGAACAGCCGCACGGTCTCCTCGACCCCCACCGTCCCGGCCGCCAGCTTCTGTTCGTTCAGCCAGCCCGCGACCACGTCGAGCGCGTTCTCGTCTTCCTGCCAGACGCGCACCTGAGCCTTCACGTCCAGCGTCTCGCGCACGGAGGGCTCTTCGAAGTGCGGCGTGACGATCAAGGGCTCGCCGTCCGCCGGGATCACCGCCACGGTCGGACGCTCGCTGCGGCTCCAGGTCACGCCGGTGAAATAGACCAGCGACGACCCGGACTCGATCAGGAAGGCCTGCATGCCGCTGGCCCGCATCAGGGACTGGGCCCTGGCGATCCGGGCCTGGCGTTCCGCGGTCGAGATCGGGACGACGCCGCCGGTCATGGGGGAGAGCCCCTCCGCGGCGGCGGGACGCGCGCCCCAGGCCGCGCCGGCCGCGAGGACCAGGCCCGCCCCGGAGGCCATGCCCATGAACTTTCGTCGATCCGCCTGAATCATGACGCCCTCCGCTGGTGGCGTTCGAGGATGCATGGGCGCGCGTCGGCGTCCAGATCGCCTGGGCCAGATCGCCTGGGCTTGTCGGACCACTCGGTCTGGCGTCTTAATCCCGAAGTCCCGCCGGGGTGGGACCCATTTGGCGATGAGGTGGCCCATGCAGGTGGAACTCGCCGAGGAACGGGTCTTCCGGATGACCGACCGGTTCACCCTGGAACACGCCGAGGGCCGCGCCTGGTCCAAGCGGCTGGAAGCCTTCGGAACCATGGCCCGGGTCACCGGCCTGTTCGCCCAGCCCAAGGACGACGAGTTCGAGGTGGTCTACCGGGAGCGCCGGCTGCAGCCCTTCTGGCGGCTGACCGTCTCCACCACCACCGCCTACGAGCGCACCCGCGACTACCCGATCAAGGTGCTGCCCGAGGTTCGCGAGGTGACCATCGGCGGCCAGACCCTGCCGGTCTCCGCCGGCCAGTTTACGATCCAGGGCCTGGAAAGCTGTCGGGAGGACACCCGGCGGGAAACCCTGGTCGACGGCCTGACCAAACAGATCAACCCCGGGCTCTCGGCCTATCTGCAGCACGACGCCCTGGAGATCGACGCCAAGACCCTGGCCGAAGCCAGCGCCGAGGGCCTGCTGGTGGTGCCGCCCGAGGCCCGCGCTTCCGGCATCGTGCGCGACGTGATCGCCACCGCCATCGGCAAGATCGACGCCGACCGGGTGCTGGAGGAGACGGTCCGGGTCGAGGCCATCGACCTCTATTACCGGCCCGTCCACGCCTTCCGTTATCGCCGCGCCGGCAAGGAGGCGGTGGTGGAGTTCGACGCCGTGACCGGCGAGGTGAAGACCAACGGCTCAACCTTCGAGCAGTACCTGGGCAAGGTGCTGGAACCCCACTTCCTGCTCGATGTCAGCGCCGAGACCATCAACATGGTCGTGCCCGGCGCCAACCTGGTGAAGCTGATGGTCGTCAAGGGCATGGAGCTTCGCGAGCAGCGCAAGTGACGGCGGCCCGGCCCTTGCAGCCCGA
>DASUIJ010000136.1:0-4962 GCA_036279815.1 Phenylobacterium sp.
AGCCGTCGCGCCAGGCGGTGATCGATCAGGCCCGCCTTCTGGCCGCCCAGTGCGCCATCCGGGCCATCGAAGCCGCCCAGCACCAACTGGGGGAGGGAAGGGCCGACGTGGACCTCTATACCGACGCCTCCGCGCGCATCATGGAAACCTACCGCCAGAGGATCGACGGCCGGCTGCAGAGCCCCGAGGCGGCGGCTCTCAGCCGCAAGGTCGACCAGGTCGAACGCCAGCTGTGCCTGGCGGGTCTGCGGGCCGAGCGGGACGAAATCTTCCGGCTGAACCGGGAACGCCAGATCGACGACGAGGCCGCCCGAAAGATCGTCCGTGAAATCGACCTGCTTGAGGCGAGATACAGCGCCTAGGGCGGGGCCTGGCCGGTCGCGGTGCTCATGCGCCGGGGCGAACCTCGTGGGAGACTTCGCGTTCTCCCTGGTAGACGACGACCTCGGCGGCCGAGGGCTCCTCCTCCAGGATCCAGGCGGCGTGGGCGATCGCGTCGCCATCCGAGCGCAGCATCATGGCTTCGAACAGCACGGTCGTGCCTTCGACGGTGAACGGGAAGAATGTGTAAAGCGCGCCAAACACCTCCGCCGCCTCCTGGCCGATTCTCGCCAGGCGCGATGCTGCGCTGATCTGCAACCTCGTCTTTGACCAGGGTCAAACGTCGGAGACGATTTGTTTCGAGGGCCGGACGGTCATCGACGCTGCGGCGGCGGGGCTCCCCGGCGGGTGGACGGCCTCAGGCCGGCTCGACCGGCCGCCCCAGGGCCTGGACCAGGATCAGGGTGGAGCCCGCCAGCGACAGGGCCACGTAGCGGGCCAGGGCCTCGGGCGCGACGCCGGGCAGCAGGGCCTGGGCGTTGACCGCCAGGATCGCCGAGCCCACCAGGCCGGGCGCGCTGAACGCCAGGCCCGCCAGCGCCCGGCCGTGGCGCGACGTGCGCCGCACGCGGGCGGTGATGGGGAAGAACAGGGCCAGGGCCGCGGAGGCGAGAAACAGGTTGAGCAGGTCCTGCCCGGGCGACGACGCGACGGCCCCGCCGGTGAGTCCCAGGAACGCCAGGGTGGCGCAGGCCCACGCCAGGGCCCCGGCGAACCCAAACAAAAAACCGTCCTGTTTCGACACGCCCACGACCTCCGACAGCCTCGTCGTGGGCGGGACTGCGACTTGCGTGCCAGGAAGGGCGGGGCGGAAAGGATTGCGGCCGCGCCTGGGGGTCAGGCGCGGCCGCGGTCTCGCGAACCTAGTCTGGGGGGAGCTTAGGGTTCAGCGATACTGTTGCAGACGCGTGGTGCGAAGGCCGGCGAGGCCGTGGCGGTCGATCGACTTCTGCCAGGCGAGGAATTCCTCGTTGGTCAGGGAATATCGTTCGCAGGCCTCATCCAGGGTGAGCAACCCGCCACGGACCGCGGCGACGACCTCGGCCTTGCGACGGATCACCCAGCGGCCGGTGTCCACCGGCGGCAGGTCGGCGATCGTCAGGGGCGCGCCGGTGGGCCCAATGACGTAGGGCTCGCCGCGGCTGTTCGTTCGGGTCTGCTGTTGCTGCAACATGGCTTTACGCCTTTCCCACCATCACTGTTCAGCGGGAATGTACGCGACATGCCATAACAGGCGGTGAATCGTAGTAGTAAAGAAACGACTAACCATGCGCTCCCCCGTGTATTAAACTGATACAGTCAAGATGTGTTGAGAGGTTAAAGAACATTAAGGCGAGGATTTATCGCTTAATATTGATCAACTCTTCAAGCATCTGATCGGCAGTTGTGATGATCTTTGATGATGCGGAGTAGGCCTTTTGTGTGGTGATCAGGCCGGTGAACTCAGCGGAGAGGTCCACGGTCGATGCTTCTAGTGTCGAGGAGGAGATCGCGCCCGCTCCGCCGACCTTCGGCTGCTTCACCGCGAATTCGCCCGAGGCGATGGTCGGGCGGTAGGCGTTACCGCTCACCGCCAGCAGGCCGTCGGGGTTGGGGAAGGTCGCCAGGCCGATCTGGGCGATCTTGCGGACCTCGGAGTTGTCGAAGATCGCCGAGACGATGCCGTCGTCGTCGATCTGCACGCCGACCACGTTGCCGGGCGCCGCGCCGTCGGGGTTGATCGAGTTCACGGACGAGGTCTGCGGGTACGAGGTGAGCTTGGTGAGGTCGAGGTTGATGTCCGAGGCGCCGATGCCCAGGGAAGCCGCCCAGGCCGGAGCCGCGGGGGACCCGCCGGCGGCGCTGGCGGCCAGGGCGAAGTTCGGCGCATTGCCGACGCCCGCGGTCTGGCCGAAGAGGGTCGAGGCGGCCTGGTCGAACTGTCCGTCCGTCGTGAAGGTGATCTTGCCGGACATGAGTTGCCCGGGCGGTCCGCCGCCATTGTCGATGTCGGTGTCGGGCACGGCGTACAGTTCGGCGTGCCAGGTGTTCGGCGGGTCGGTCGGATCGGAACTCTTCAGCATCGACATGACGACCTTGTGCGAGCCGCCCGCGGTGTCGATGACGTTCATTTCCATGGTGAAGTCGGGCTTGGTGGCGCCCGCCAGGCTCGGGTCCTTGGCGTAGTCGGCCATGGAGGTGCCGACGCCGGGGTTGTAGGTCGCGTCGCCCACCGAACCGGGCACGCCGCCCTTCTGGATGTTGGCGTTGATCAGCACGTTCGACGTCTGGCGAACTGCGGCGCCGAGGTTCTTGACGTTGATGGACTGCATCTTCGTCAGGTCGGACGGGTTGGTGTCGATGGTCCCGTCGGCCTGGACCGGCCAGCCCTGCAGATAGAGCTTCGCGTCATTGACCAGGAAGCCGTCGGCGTCGACGCTGAACGAGCCCGAACGGGTGAACTCGCGGGTGTCCTGCGAGGTCAGGCCGGCGCCCTTGCCGGCCACCACGAAGAAGCCGTCGCCGGAGATGCCGAGGTCCGTGGCCGAGGAGGCCGACTGGATCAGACCCTGCTGGCTGACGAACTGGCGGGTCACCGCCTGCACGCCGCCCGCGGAATAGCGCCCCTTCACCGCCTGGGACGTCACCACATTGGCGAAGTTCACCTGGTTGCGCTTGTAGGCGACCGTGTTGACGTTGGCGATGTTGTCCGAAATCGCGGCCAGGGCCGACGAGTTCGCGACCAGGCCGGAGACGCCGGCGAGCAGGGCGCTGTTGATGCTCATGGGTTGTTGCCTTCTTTCGTACTGAGACTGTTCTTGAGGAGCCGCCCGATCAGGCGGCCGCTCCGGACTCGACGGGTGGGTTGGTCGGGGTGTTGCTGTTGGAGGCGGCGGCCGCGGCGGCGGCTTCCGCGATCGAGGTCACCGTCTCCCAGGGGAGGCGGGCGCCGTTGACGGTGATCAGGGTCTTGCCATCGACCTGTTCGACCCCGGTCACCCGGCCCTGGATGAACGGCGTCGCGGCCACGGTTTCGCCCTTGGAATCCTTGGCGGTGATCCGCAGGGTGTAGACGCCGCCGTTGGCCTTCTGGGACCCGGTGAGGTCCTTGCCGTTCCAGGTGATCGTATGGTCGCCGGCTCCGATGTCGCTCGGGGCTTCGGCATGGACCACCTTGCCGTTGGAATCGACGACCTCGACCTTCACGTCGCTGGCGCCGGCGGCGAGCTTGTAGTTCCAGGTGGCCTTGCCGTCGATCAGGCCGGTGTCGGCGCTGGTGGCCTTCACGTCGCGGCCGATCAGGCTGACGGCGGTGGAGATTCCGCTGCCGGTGTTGGTCACGAGCTGCTTGAGCAGGTCGTTGCCGTAGAGCTGCTGCTCGACCCCGGTCATCTGGACCAGCTGCTGGGTGAACTGGTTGGAATCCAGGGGCGACAGCGGGTCCTGGTTCTTCAACTGCGTGGTCAGCAGGTTGATGAAGGTGTCGAAGCTCTCGGCCAGGCGCGCCTTGCCGAGGGCGCCCGAGTCGGAAGCTGCGGCGCCGCCGGTGGCGGCGGCTGGGTTGATGGCCATGATCTAGATCCTGATGTCGAGGCCGGGAGCGACCCGGCTCTGATAGGCGTTGAGCGCGCCGGCCAGGGCTGCGCTGGCGGTCTCGTCGGCGGTTGCGAGAGCGGCCTCGAAGGCGCGGCCGCGCAGGGCGCCGCCGCCGTCCGGGGTGTTGTCCTGGGCCTGGCGCTGGCCCTGGCCGCGGTCTCCGGCGACGTCGAAGGACAGGCCGCCGGAAAGGTCGAAGCCGGCGCTCTCCAGAGCGCTGCGCAGCTCGTCCGCCCGACCCCGCAGCTCGGCGGCCGCATGGGGGTTCTCGAAAGACATCGAGGCCATCAGGCGGCCATGGGCGCCGATCTCGAGCCGCACGTCGACGCGGCCCAGGTCGGCCGGGTGCAACTGCACGTCGAAGCGTGTGGTGCGGCCTTCCAGCTTCTTGACGATCTGGGCGGCCAGGCTGGCGACCGTCTCCGGCGCGCCGCGCGCGGCGGCTGCCGCCGCCTGAGCCGACGCCGGGGTCGCATGGGCGCTCACCGGCGCGCCCTGGGCCGCGATGGTGTCGTCGGGAATGTCGGTGTTGGCCGCGACGAACTCGGTCTTCGGCTCGGAGGACGCCGCGTCGGCCCCGTCGGTCGCATCGACCTGGTCGGGTTTGACGGCGAGGGCGGCGAGCGATGGCGTCGCCGGCTTGTCGGCGAGATCGGGCGATGCCGCGCCGACCAGGGATGTGGGCGTCTCGCCCTTGCGGCCGGACTCCGCGCGGCCGGCCCGCAGGTGGGCGCGGTCCTTCCCCGAGAGCGGCGCCGGGCCGGGAAGCTCGGCGGCGGCGACTTCGGCCTCCACGGCGGCTTCGACGGGCGGTTGGACCGGATCGACCGTCTCGGGCCTTGCGTCCACCGTCGAGGGTGCGGCGGGCGGCGGCTTGTAGCCGACCTGTGTGGCGCGTTCTTCCTTGATGGCGTCGGAGCGGGCGCCCTGGCGTGTGGCCGCCAGCGCCTGGGCGAAATCGACCCCCTTGGCCTTGCCGTTGGCGTCCGACGGCGGGACCTTGGG
>DASUIJ010000137.1:0-7885 GCA_036279815.1 Phenylobacterium sp.
CCGGCGAGGGCCAGACCGTCACCGTCTCGACCCGCGAGGCGGCGGCCGGACTGGTCAGCTTCCTGCATCAGACCTTCGGCGATCCCGATCGGGCGCCGCCCCTGCGCCCCGACGACGCCGGCGGCGGTCGGGGCACTCCGGCCATGGGCTTCTTCCCCGCCAGGGATGGACGGTTCGTCTACCTGCACCCCAGTTTCCCGGCCAGCGCCGCCAAGCTGCATGCCCTGGTGGGCTCGCCGGCCGACCGTGACGCCGTCGCCGCCAATGTCCTGGGCTGGACGGCCATGGATCTGGAGAACGCCATCGCCGCGGCCGGGATCTGCGGGGCGATGGCGCGTACGCCGGAGGAATGGGACACCTCGGAGCAGGGTCGGATCCTGGCCTCCCGCCCCGTGGTCGAGGTGACCAGGATCGCCGACGGTCCGCCGACGCCCCTCCCCGCCTCCGGGACGGCGCCGCTGTCCGGCGTCCGGGTCCTGGACCTGACCCGGGTGCTCGCCGGCCCGACCTGCGCCCGCACCCTGGCCCAGTATGGCGCCGACGTCCTCTACGTGGCCTCGCCCAACCTGCCCTCGACGGCCGGATTCGTCACCGACACCAACCACGGCAAACTCTCGACCCACCTGGACCTGACGGAGCCCCGGGACCTGGAGCGCCTCAAGCAACTCGCCGCCACGGCCGACGTGTTCAGCCAGGGTTATCGCACCGGGGGCCTGGAGCGCATGGGCCTGGGTCCCCTGGACCTCGCCAGGGTCAATCCCGGCGTCATCTACACCTCGATCAACGCCTACGGCCACGAGGGCCCGTGGCGGAATCGCCCGGGCTGGGAGCAGCTCGCCCAGACCGTCACCGGTCTCGCCCACCTGCACGGCGAGCACATGGCCGGCGGCGCCAAGGGGCCGATCCTCCAGCCGGGCGCGGTCACCGACTACACCACAGGATACCTGGCCGCCCTGGGCAGCCTGATCGCGCTGCGCCGCCGGGCCCGGTTCGGCGGCAGCTACCTTGTCAGGGTTTCGCTCTCCCAGACGGCCGTGTGGCTGCGCAGTCTCGGGATCGCCGGTCCGGAACGCCTGGCCGCGGTCCAGCCCGCGACGCCTCAGGAGATCGACGGGTGGCGGATCGACAGCGACAGCGGCTTCGGCCCATTGCGCCATCTGCGTCCGGCGGTCGGCATGTCGAAGACCCCCACGGCCTGGGTCCGCCCGGTCGTGCCGCTGGGCACGCATCCTCCGGCCTGGCCGGACTGACCGGCGCGCCCGCCGTCGAATGCGAAGGGGAAGCTTGGGTTCGGGACCGGGTGTGATATTCGCCGCGTCATGTCCCTGCCTTCGCCCGACATCGTCGTCGACGCCCGCGGCCACCACTGCCCGGTGCCGACGCTCAGGCTGCGCCGCGCGCTCCAGGACGCGGCGCCCGGCGCCACGGTCAGGCTCTACGCCGACGATCCCATGGCCCGCATCGACGTCCCCCACTTCGCCGCGGCGGCAGGGTTCGAGATCCTCGACCGCGGCGACGAGGCCGGCGTTCTCAGCTTTTTGATCCGGAAGCCAGCGTAGGCTGCTCGCCGCGCAGGTCGGCAAGCGTAGCGCGTGTCTCGACCTCCATGGCCAGTTCGATCTCGGTGGCCAGGGCGCCGCCGAAGAAGACCGCGTTCACGTTCCACGACAGCCAGATGAGGAACACCACCACGGCGGCCACCGAGCCGTAGGTCGCGCCCAGATGGGCGATCTGCTCCACATAGAAGGCGCTGGCCCAGGACATGAACAGGCAAAGCAGGGCTGCGGCCGCGCCTCCCAGGACCGAGGCCACCCAGGCCACCGGCTTGGAGGACATGGCGTAGCGATAGATCAGGCTCATCGCCAGGGTGATGCCGAAGCTCGACCATGTCCATTCGCTGAACAGCCAGGGCACGCCGCGCAAGGGTTTCAGGTCGAAGGCCGCCGCGATGAACCGCAGATACAGGAAGGCCGCCGACAGGAAGGCCATCAGCACGAAGGCCGCGATCAGCACCAGCAGGGCCATGACGTTGAAGCCGAGGAAGCCGCGCGGCGTGTCCTCGTCGTGAATGAACGACAGCCCGGCCAGCAGCGCCTTGAAGCCGCGATGGGATGCGTAGCCGCCGATGATCACCGCCAGCCCGCTCTGGGTCGACACCGCCTGCAGCGGCGCATGGCTCAGGCGTATCAGTTCGTCCTGGAAGAGGGTTCGGGCGCCTGTGGGCATCAGGCGGGAAAACATCTCGGCCTGCTGGGCGGCCGCCCCGGGGTCGGACAACAGGCTGTAGAGCCCCACCATGATCGCCAGCCCGGGAAACACCGCCAGCATCACGAAGAACGAGACACCGCCCACATAGAGCATCACATCCCGGCCCCAGAGCCGCGACAGGGCCTTGCCCAGGGTCGTCAGGGTCCGCCGCACCCAATGGATGGGATCCCAGTCGATTTGGCGTATGCGCCTGATCAGGCGAGTCCGGAGCAACATCGCGCGACCCTGGTGAACGCCGGCCCCGAAGGCAAGGGCGGGACGTCGAAACGGCGCGCCGCCTTGGGGGCGACGCGCCGTAGATGGGCGTGTCTTCCATCGGGCCGGCCGCCGCTCGAGGGACGGGAGATCGCGACGACCAACCTGGCGTGATCATGGGTTCCGCCACCTGAACCCGTGCTGAACACCTCCCTGTGCGTCCATTCACCTACCCGGTCATCCGGATGTCGTATAACCGTCATCAAACTGCGTTAGCTGCGCGTCCAAAGCCCCCTCCGGAGACCATCCGATGAAACGCCTCGCCTACCTCTCCGCCGCCAGCCTCACCCTGGTGCTCGCCGCCTGCGGCCAGAAGGCCGGGGATTCCGCCACCTCCTCGGGCGCGCAGCAGAGCGACCGCCGGGCGGTATGGGCCGCCGGCTCCTCGACGGTCTTCCCGTTCGCCACCCGTGTGGCCGAGAATGTCGCCAAGACCACGGGCGGACGGGCCGCCAAGGTCGAATCGCTGGGCACGGGCGGCGGCTTCAAGCTGTTCTGCGGCGGCACGGGTCCGAATTTCCCGGACATCGCCGACGCCTCGCGCCCGATCAAGAAGTCGGAATTCGACAAGTGCGTCGCCAACGGCGTCACCG
This sequence comes from Phenylobacterium sp., assembly GCA_036279815.1. Taxonomy (GTDB): domain Bacteria; phylum Pseudomonadota; class Alphaproteobacteria; order Caulobacterales; family Caulobacteraceae; genus Phenylobacterium. The sequence continues at coordinate 3,117 of DASUIJ010000137.1, forward strand.
ACATCGTCGAGATCAAGATCGGCTATGACGGCATCGCCATCGCCAACGCCAAGTCCGGCCCGACCTACGACCTGCACCGCGAGCAGATCTACAAGGCCCTGGCCGCCGAGGTCCAATCCGGCGCGGCCTTCGTCGCCAACCCGGCCAAGACCTGGTCCGACGTCGACGCCGCGCTGCCCAAGGAGGCGATCCTGGTCTACGGCCCGCCGCCCACGTCGGGGACCCGCGACGCCTTCGTCGAACTGGCCATGGAAAAGGGGGCCGAGAAGATTCTCGCGGCCCTGAAGAAGTCCGACGAGAACGGCTTCAAAGCCAAGTCCCACACCCTGCGTTCCGACGGCGCCTGGATCGACGCCGGCGAAAACGACAACGCCATCGTCCAGACCCTCGAAAAGACGCCGCATTCCATCGGCGTGTTCGGCTACTCGTTCCTTGAGAACAACATGGACAAGGTGAAGGCCGCCAAGGTCGAGGGCGTCGCCCCCACCTTCGAGACCATCTCCAACGGGACCTATCCGCTGTCCCGTTCGCTCTACATCTATGTGAAGAAGGGCAATATCGGCGTGACGCCCGGCCTGCGGGAGTTCGTGGACGCCTTCGTCTCCGACGGCGCCACGGGCAAGGGCGGCTATCTGCAGGAGCGCGGCCTCATTCCGCTCCCCGAAGCCGACCACGCCGCCCAGAAGGCCGCCGCCAAGGACCTGCCGGTGATAACGGCGCCGACGTCCTGAGGCCCCAAGGGCCGACTTCCTCGATCCGCGAGTTACGCGCCTTCTCCCTCATGGGGAGAAGGCGTGGGAACTCCGTCAGACCGCGCCTGCAAATCGGACGCGGGTCCTAGCCCGCCAGCGCGCCCGACGCCTTCAGGGCGTCGATCTCGGCGCCGGAGAAGCCCCAGTCGCCCAGGGCCTCCGTGTCATGTGCGCCGATCGCCGGCGGCGGCCCCTGGATCGCGCCGGGGGTGGCGGAGAATCGCGGCGCCGGCGCAGGCTGGGTCACGCCGGCCACCTCGACGAAGGTCTGGCGCGCCACGTTGTGCGGATGCCTGGGCGCCTCGTCCAGGTCCAGCACCGGGGCGAAGCAGACATCGGTCGCGCCCATGATCTGCGTCCACTCGGCCTGGGTCTTCTGGGCGATCACCTCACCCAGCTTGTCCCTCAGGCTGTCCCACTGGGTGCGGTCCATCTGCGCGGCGAAGGCCGGATCCTTGATCCCGGTCTTCTCCAGAAGCAGCGCATAGAACTGCGGCTCGATGGAGCCGATCGAGATCCACTTGCCGTCTGAGCACTGGTAGGTGTCGTAGAAGTGCGCGCCGCCGTCCAGCAGGTTGGAGCGGCGCTCCTCCTTCCAGATTCCCGAAGCCTTGAAGCCGTAGAACATCGACATCAGCGAGGCCGCGCCGTCGCTCATGGCGCAGTCGATCACCTGACCCTTGCCGGACTCGCGCGCCTGGATCACCCCGGCCAGAAGGCCGAACGCCAGATAAAGCGCCCCGCCTCCGAAATCGCCCACCAGGTTGAGCGGCGGCACCGGCTTGTCCTTGGTCCCTGTGGCGTGCAGCGCGCCGGTGATGGCGATGTAGTTCATGTCGTGCCCGGCGGCGTTGGCGTAGGGCCCGAACTGGCCCCAGCCCGTCATCCGCCCAAAGACCAGCTTGGGATTGCGCTTCAGCGCCACGTCCGGTCCCAGGCCCAGGCGCTCCATCACGCCCGGACGGAAGCCCTCGAACACCGCGTCGGCGCTTTCCATGAGCTTCAGGCAGGTCTCGATCGCAGCCGGGTTCTTCAGGTCCAGCGCCACCGAGCGCCGTCCGCGGCTGGTGATGTCGGCCGGAGAGCCGCGTCCGCCGCCCTTGCGGTCGATCCGCACCACGTCGGCGCCCAGGTCGGACAGCAGCATGCCGCAGAACGGTCCCGGCCCGATGCCGGCGAACTCGACGATCTTCAGTCCCGTCAGCGGACCCTGGCGCATGAGAATTCCTCCTGGATTTTCCGCGATCCTAGACCCGATGACGAAGGGTCAGCCAAGCCTAGCCGCCGCCGGGCAGCGACTGGCCGTCGTCGATGGTGATCAGGCTGCCGGCGATGGCCCGCGCCGCCGGCCCGCACAGCATCATCAGCGCCGCATCCAGGTCGGTGGCGTCCATCAGCCTGCGCCGCGGAAAGCCCTTGAGCTGCTTCTGGCCCCCCTCGGTGTCCCACCAGGACGCGTTGATGTCGGTCAGAATGTAGCCGGGCGCCAGGGCGTTGACCGCGATCCCGCGTCGCGACCACTCCCGCGCCAGGCTCTTGGTCAGCATGGCCACCGAGGCCTTGGAGGCGTTGTAGGCCGACAGGCCCGGCAGCACCGTGTGGCTGGCGATCGAGGCGATGTTGACGATTCGCGCCTCGCCCCGCTCCGCCGCGCCGTTGGCCAGCATCAGCCGCGCCGCGGCCTGGGCGGCGAAGAACACGCCGCGCACGTTCACATCGAAGGTGCGGTCCCATTCCTCGACCGTGAGGTCCAGCGCCAGACCCTCGCCGCCGACGCCGGCGTTGTTGATCAGGATCGACAGCGGTCCCATCGCCACCTCGGCCTCGGCCAGGGCGGGCGCAATCGCGGCGGCGTCTGCGACATCGAGGCGCAGGGCCATGGCCCTCCCCCCTTCGGCGGCGATCTCGCCGGCGATGGCCTCCACCATGTCCAGCCGCCTGGCCGTGAGCACCACCCCCGCGCCGGCCTTGGCCAGGAGCTTCGCGAAGTGCGCGCCCAGCCCCCCGGACGCGCCGGTGATCACTGCGGTCTGGCCCGAGAGAACCTGTTCCATGCGCCTGATTGAATCCCTTTGTTTCGCCTCCCTGTCGCCAGGGCGCGGGTCTGTATATCCTGCGACAAACCCGATTCACGCCTGTTTGGCGCGAGCGTCGTGCGGGTGTCGAGTCAAAGGGTGAAATGGGAATGGCCGCAGGCGTCCAGGCGCGGGTTCTGATCGTCGCGCGCGACGACGCCCTGGCGGGTCCTTTGTCCGAAGGGCTGGATCGGCTGGGCTGGAGAACGGTGACCGCCCGCGGCCCCTATGCGGCCATCGCCGCCCTGGGCGACCTGGGCGTGGAGGCCGCCATCATCGACCTGGCCAGCGGCGGTCCCGAGGCCCTGACCCTGGCCCGCCGCCTGCGCGCGGCCTGCGCGCCCCGCCACCTGCCGGTGATCGCCATCGGCGAGCCGAACCCCGAATACGACACCTACGGCTTCGATCTCACCCTGGCTCCGCCGGTCCATCCCGCCCAGCTGGTCCTGCGCCTGGAGACCTTCGCCGAGCGTGGCCGCCGGCTCGACGCGCCGGAAGCTGACACCAGCCCGTTCCGAGTCCTGGCCATTGGTGAGCCCGCGCCGCAGTTCCTGGCCCTGTCCAACGCCCTGGCCCGCTCCGGGGCCGAGGTGGTCGGCGCGTTCACCGCCTACACCGCCTTCGACTACCTGCACGAACGGCCCTTCGACGCCGTGGTGCTGTGGGCCGGGGACAACAGTCAGGAAGCGCTTTCCATCGCCGCCGGCATGCGCCGCAACACCCGCCTCTATCACACGCCCGCCCTGCTCTACATGCGCCAGGAGAGCTATGTGACCATGTCGGAGGCCTATCACCGGGGCGTCTCCGACGTGGCGTCGCCCGAGACGCCGGAGACCGAGACCGCCAAGCGGGTCATCGAGCTCGCCCGCTGCTATCGTCGGCAGACCGCAATCCGCAAGGCGCTGGAGCACGCGCGCAGCTCGGGCCTGATGGACGCCGCCACCGGCCTCTTCACCCGCGACCTGTTCGCCGCCCATCTGGGCCGCCTCGCCCAGGGCTCGCGCCTGAGAAACCGGCCGCTCTCGGTCTGCGTGCTCAAGGTCGCCGATCGGCCCGACATCGCCATGGCCCGCCGCTCCGCCTGGCTGGACCGCGCCATCCCCCAGATCGGCTCGATGATCAGCCGCCTGGTCCGGGTGGAGGACACCGCCGCGCGCCTGGGACCGGAAGTCTTCGCGCTGGCCCTGCCCGCCACGGCCCAGGCCGCCGCCCGCGCGGCGGGCGAACGGATCGCCGCCGTCATCGGCTGCACCGCCTTCGAGGCCGGCGACGGCCGCGCCCCCTTCGTGGTCGAGTTCGATATCGGCGTGGCGGAGGTCGGCGCCGCCGAAGGCGTCGGCAAGGCGCTGGAACAGGCTGCGGCCCGGGCCCAGCAGGCCGCGGGTTAGGCGAACCCGACGCGGCTAGTTCGGGATGACGGGGTTGGGAACGATCTTGGCCGCCCGGGCCGCGAAGTGCTGTCCGAGCGTCGTCATGTCTTCGCCGCGCCCCTTCAAAGTCTCGCCGCAACGCTTGGCGGTATTCTTCACGTCCGCCGGTGTCATCGCGCCGACCTCGTCGATCACCCGGTTTTCGAGATCCAAACCCGGGGTTCGTCCATCGAGGCGACCGAGATAGTAGAGCGTGGCCATCATCCCAGCCTCACTGAAGTCCTTGTCATTGGTCCCTGCCATTGCGAGCGACATGACAAGACAGCGGACATCGTCGGTGGTCGCCGGATCTTCCGCGTGCGCCAGGGTGGGCGCCGCCACCCCGAGGACGAAAAGCCCGGCAAGAATTCCATTTCGCATCGCAAGCCCCGAATCCACCATCCTCGGTAGATTGCCGCCGGACACGCTTCGCGCCTAGGCCACGGCCGCCAGCTTGGCCAGTTCTCTCAACACCCGCTCGGCGGCGTTCAGGCGCTGCTCGGGGGTCTCCCACTCGCCCTTCACCACCACCT